>PIVQ01000358.1 GCA_003354055.1 Desulfobacteraceae bacterium
CTATAAAGATTTTCTAATTCTCTATATCTTTTTTGGTTACTTATATTTTGTAATAATTGTAAATAAATACCATTTAATCCACTTGCTTTTACAAGTAAAAGATTATTAAATGCTTTTTTTATTTGACTATTGTTAAATTGTACTCTTCTTCTTTTAAGTGGTGGTTTATTAATATTTTCATCATCTTCTGAACGATTACGTTTATTATTATTATTATTATCTTGGTTGTTTGGCATATTGTATATTGTATATTATTATTTAAGATATTTTTTCAAATCAATTTTAAAATAAATAATATTATTTTTTATTTTAAATGATTATATCAAAACATATAATTTTTAATAATATTATTCATTTATAAACAAGTTGTTTTAAATATTTCGCTTGTTACATACCAAGGATCAATATTACTTGATACTGCTCTTACTTCAAAATATCCTTTCTTTTCATCGTGAACTTTGTTTCCTACTCTAATTGTTGCTCCACGATTAGCAATTCCCCAAGAAAACTTTGACCAATGTGCTGTTTCGTGAATACCTGATAATCTTTCTTTATTATCTTCATCACCATAAACTGTAATCATATGGTCGTGATTTTTTTCTAATTTTTTGATTGCTTTTAATATATGTTCATAACCTCCTTCTTCTCTCATTGATTTTGTTGAGTAGTTAGTGTGACCTCCTGAACCATTCCAATCACCTTTTACTGGTTTTGGTTCATAGTTTACATCCATATCAAATGATTCTGCGATTCTTCCTAAAATATAACGAGCCATCCATAAATGATCTCCTTCTTCAATACCAATACAAGGACCAACCTGAAATTCCCATTGTCCCATCGCTACTTCCATGTTGATTCCTGTAATTTTTAACCCAGCATATAATGCTGCTCTATAAAAACATTCTAAAATATCTCTTCCAACACAATTTGATGCTCCTACTGAACAATAATATTGTCCTTGTGGTGCTGGAAAACCATTATCTGGAAATCCAATTGGTTCTTTTGTTCCTTTTTTCATTAAGAAAAACTCTTGTTCAATTCCATACCAAGGTTCTTCTTCTAATTTTTGATTAAAATTTTTTACTGCGTCATAACGTTTATTTGTTGGATGTGGTTTTCCACTTGGTAAATATGTATCACATAATACTAATAAACCATCTTTTCTAAATGGATCTTTAAAAATTGCTTGTGGTTTAATAATAACTTCTGATGATTCTCCTGTTGCTTGTTTTGTTGATGAACCATCATAATCCCAATCTGGTAAATCACATACTTGATAATCTTTTTTTGGTAATGTTTTTGATTTTCCTCGTAATTCTTTGTTACCACCTATCCATACATAAGTTAATTGTATAGTTTCTTCTAATGGTAAATTCATTAAACGATTAATCATTGTTAAGTTAGTATTCATTGAATTAATATATTATTATTTAACATATTAATTATTTTTTTAATTTTATTTAATTAAGTTATGTATCTCTCTTCTTTCCATGAAGCACCTTAAATGTTGGAAATCGCAATGAATCTTCTGTTTTTTCAAAATATTGCACAGTTATTATTTTTCCAATTATTTCTTGTGGATTTTTAATAAAGTATAATCGTTCTTCATCACTAAATCCTGAACCAACTTTTGTATTATTACCATAATTAATAATTACTGCCGCCATTATTTTTCTGGGTTCCATTAATCCAGTGTCTTTGTTTAACATATCTTTTGTTCCTTCTTCCATTCCTATTACTTTAAATTCATCATCGTGGAATGTTTTATATTTTAATAAATCATTTGTTCTTTTGCCTTTATAAGGAACATCTCTTCTAATCATTAGTCCTTCCCAATCTTTTCTTGATGATTGTTTCTTTAATTTTTCAAATACTTCTGGTGTGAATTTATATTGCTTTAATGCTCTTACATGATTAATTCTACCTCCTTTAAACATATCTACTACTTTTTGATTTCTCACTGATAAAGTTGCACTTTGTTTTCTTCCTGCAAATGCTTCTGCTGAAATCATGTCAAATATACGATATTGAGGATTTGGAATTGAGTAATTCTTTTTCTTAATTTGTTCCATTAATCCCTTGAAACTTTCTTGACCTGCTGCATTTTCAACTACAACTTCTCCATCTAATACAACATCACCATCAAACTCATCTATATGATTTAATAATGATTCTTCTAATATTTTTAGTGTTGAGAACTTTTTACCTGTTCTTGAATGAGTTGATACTTTTTTATTTGTTTTATTAATTATAATTAAACATCTTACACCATCTAATTTTCTTGAAATATACCAATCTTCACTTGTTTTATCTAAGATTTTTTGTTTGAACTTATTTGCCAATACTGGTTCAAATGTTGAGAATAATTTTGGGAATACATCACTTATTGTTGTTTTACTTAATCTTATTTTTAATGATTTATTTAATATATTTAAGATTGTTGTTTTATATACACGATATTGTTGAATAAAATGATATATGTGTAATAATGCTGTATTACCAGTTATTTTTCTTTCTGATAAATCATTTAATAATTTATATAAATCAACATATTTCCCAAAGATTTCTCTTTTTACTTTTTTATCATTTGCTTCATATTTTAAATAATTCTTTGATGTAATACCAAAAACAATATCAGGGTCATATACATATTTTATTATTTTCTTTAAGTGTAAATACTTTTCTAATATTGATTTTTTGACACTTGTCTTATTTGTTTGATTCATTTCATAAACCATTTGCTCTACTTCATCTAATAATCCTCTTGTAGTTTTTACTTTTTCTTCTTTAATATCTTCATCTTTCTTTATACTTACTTTTATTGATTTAACTGGACCTTGTTTCACTGGTAATTTTTTATCAATAATATTTAAAATTAATTCTTTATGTTCTTTATATTTATTAATAAAATTGTATAAATGTAATAATGCTTTCTCTTTTTTATAATCATCTAAATCTTCTAATAATTGGAGAATATCTACATATTGAACTTTTGTTGATTTCTTTTTTCCACTTTCTTCAAACTTTTTATAATCTTCTGATGTTACACCAAACTCATTCTCTTTATTAAATATATACATTACGAACTCTTTTAAATCTTTGTATTTTTGTAATACTTGATCTTTATTATTTGTTGAGTTCATTAGTTTTACAAAATCCGCTAATCTATCTAAGAACTTTCTATTTCTATCAATCTTTACTGGTGTATCTAATTTTCTCTCTTGTCTTTCCTCTCTCTTTTTTATTCTCTTTTTTTCTCCTTCTTTTTGTATTTTTTTAACAATCCTTCTTCTTTGTAATCTTTTTTCTTTTGCTTCTTTTGCTTTTTTTACTTTATTTCCTATTCCAAAACCTGGTTTTGCTTTTGTTGCTTTTGGTGATGGTTTCAATGATTTTTGTTTAATTTTTCCTAATTTTAATTTATTACATTGCTTCATTATTTTAGTATATGTTGGTCCATTCTCTTTAATCTTTCTACCTGTTATTGGATTTATTAATTTATTTGCTTCCCATTTTTGACATAAAGAAGGATCACTTAATATAATTTTTAAGATATTTTTAGTTACCATTTTATATATAATTACTTATTATATATAATTTCAATTTTATTATTATTTCAATTTTATTATTATATTTCATAAAAATATACAATAATGTCAACACACCATAGATGTTTTGTTGATAATAAAAGAAAATTATGTTTCATTAATATACCTAAAAATGCTTCTACTACAATTAGAAGATTATTTAATTTAAAACATGTTAGGCTAACTGATAACTATAAAAAATATAATAAAATTATTATTATTAGAGACCCTATGACTAGAATAGTTTCTATATTCAATGAAGTTCTTAAATTAAGAGCAGATGGAAATAATCCTGATAAAACAAGAAGAACACAATTCTATAGAACTTTCAAAGTAAACAATATTCCAAAAAGTTTTGATTTATTCTTAGATTATATAAAAAATGATTTATATGATGATCATATGGTAGAACAATATAGATTTCTTGAAAATAATGGGTTAACAATTAATGATATTGAACACGTTATTCCATTTGATAATTTAAATAAAGAATTAAAAAAATTAATTAAATTATATAATATAAATTGTCTAAATATTTACCATTATACTATTGGAAGTTCTAATATTAAGTTAGCACTTAAACCTATATTAGGTAAATATTGTAAGAAAATACAAGCAATCTATTCAAAAGATTTTGAATTATATAATCAAGTAAAAAAGAATTATAATTCAAAATAAATAATAAAATTGATTTATGTATCCATTATAATTCAAACTATTAAACTATTATTTCTAAATTACTAATTTTAAAATAATATTAAAACTTAAAACTACTTTATATTAAACCTTTAACTCACTCTTTTTATTATGGATGAATTAAACAAAAGAAATACTTATATCACAAAAGAAGATATTCAAAAAATCTTAAAGAATGTTAATATCACCAAACAAATTAATGATATTAAAAAATATCAAAAAGCATTTACACATAAATCATATGTTAAAGATACCAATTATAGTTTCCTTGATGATTTAATTAAATTGAAGGATGGTATGGTTGATTTCCAAGATGAATGTAATGAAAGATTTGAATTTTATGGCGATAGTGTTATCTGTTCAACATCTGTTGAATATTTATTTTTAAGATATCCAAACTTTGATGAAGGTATATTAACAAAGTTTAAAACTGTTATTGTATCAAGAGATTACTTAGCTCGTTTCGCAAGATTTCATGGATTTCAAAAACATTTATTAATTAGTAATCATATGGAAAATATTCACGGAAGAGATAGTGATAGAATATTAGAAGATTGTTTTGAAGCATTTATCGCAGCAGTTACAATGGATTTAGGATATTTAACAGCAAAACAATTCATTATTGATACAATTGAAGAATGTGTTAATTTTTCAGAATTATTATTCTTCAATCAAAATTATAAAGATAGAATATTAAATTACTTCCAGAAACAAGGATGGAATTTCCCAAAATATCAGATTGTTAGTCAAATTGGTCCTCCAAATAAGCGAACATTTATAGTAAGTATCTATCAAGAATTACCAAATAAACAAAGAAGAAATGTATGTAAAGGCTATGGAAATACTAAAAAAGAGGCAGAGCAGAACGCGAGTTTGAATGCTTTAAAAATATATAAACAATTACATCAACACGAATTAAAGTTAATATCTCAACAATAATTTAATTTTTAAAAACAAAATTATATAATGGACTTATTTTTAAAAAATAATTTAAAATTGATTTTCAAATAATTTATATTCTAAATTATTATTATTATCCATAACTTATTAATAAAATGACAACACATTGTAATTGCTGTAATAGAGATTATAAACAGATTATCGCTCATTATAAAACACAAAAACACAGAAAAAATGCTGAAAATTATGAAGCAGAAGAAAAAATAGAAACATACGATTGTGAAATTTGTTTTATGGATTATCCATTAAACGAATTTATAACTTTAAGTTGTAATCATAAATATTGTAAAAATTGTTTACAATATACTTTTAAAATAAAAATAGAAGAAAAAAAGGTTCGTAAAATCATCTGCCCTTGTGATAAATGCGAAGAAGAAATAACATTTAATAAAATGAAAGAGATTTTAGAAAAAGAAATGTTTGAAAAATATGATTCTGCTTTATTAGATGATACATTTATCAATGATGAAGAATGTATTTTTTGTCCAGTTCTAGATTGTGGAAATCCAATTTATGGTGTAAAAGAACATCCAAAAATCATCTGCCGAAAATGTGATAAAAAAATCTGTTATAATTGTAAAACAGTTGGATGGCACGAGGGAAAATGTGAAATGAAACAAGATGAAGGAGTTAAAGAATGGATGAAAGAAACAGGAGCAAAACCGTGTCCGAATTGTTCCGTTCCGATTGAGAAAAATAAAGGATGTGACCACATTTATTGTATTAATTGTAAGCATCATTTTTATTGGAGCAAACCTGAAAAAAAATATACTGGAACAAAATATATTCCACACACAGAAACAGAATGGAACGAAATTACAGAAAGATGGAATGAAAGATATAATGCAAATCCAGAAAGATATAATTTACATTGGGGAGCTGATATGGAAAGACAAGGACGTCTTGATGATATCCAACAACAAATGGAACAAATACTACAAGTTCGCGGAAATATTCAACAACAAATGGAACAAATACTACAAGGTCGCGAAAATATACTACAAGGTCGCGAAAATATACTACAAGGTCGCGAAATAAGACAAGTAGCACATAGACAAAGACAAGAAGCACGTATACAAAGACAAGAAGCACGTATACAACGGCAAGTAGAAGAAAGACAAAGATTTGAAAGACGTTATACAATTAATGGAGGAACTCTTCAACCTGGGGGTCATAGAATTAATTGTAATCATTGTAACAGAATTTATCCAGAAAGAGGTTGGGAAACTCATTGTAAAACACAAAAACATCGTAGAAACCGAAATAATTAATTTTCTATTTATTTTTTAAAAACCAAATTATATAATGGACTTATTTTTTTTATATATGTTAATAATAATCATTATAATATATACATAAAATGCCAGTATCTAAAAAAACAAAAGGAGCTAAAAAAGTTGTAGCTAAAAAAACAAAAGGTGGAGCTAAAAAACAAAAAGGTGGAGGGTTATTAAATATGCGAGTTTATGTTCTTAAATACTACACTGGTAATTTTAGTGGTAATTATGTTGCTGGTGTTTATACTACTCTTAAAAGTGCTAAAAGTGCTGAAAAACGTTTTTTAACACAACATTTTGAAGAAGAAAAATATAGTAAGTGGATGGAATTAGATGATTTGAAAATAGAACCTATAAAATTAAATCGTGATGCATTTTAATTAACTCTAATATTATTATTACACATTTATAATATATATTAAATAAATATTATAAATAAGTCCATTATCAAATGATATTTTTTTAAAATTAAATTAATAAATATCATTTCTTTCACATATTTCTCTTACTATTCTTATTAATTCAATTTTTGCTCGGTATTCTGCTACATACAAATCTTCCAAATCACATCCAATATCATAATAATTACTATAAAATTTTTGTCCCAATCCTCTTACATCTATATTTAATACCAATTTTCCATCTTCATTTTGATATATTCTATATTCTATTTTTTTACCATTTTCTCTATATAATTTGTGAAAACTACAAAAAGAATCATTTTTCACAATACATTTTATTGGTCTTTTTCTTGCCATTTTTAA
>PIVQ01000359.1 GCA_003354055.1 Desulfobacteraceae bacterium
AGAGAATGATCCAGAAATCGTGGCCCCAGAAGGGTGAGGGCGCCACAGATGGAAATGGGGATGCCCATGGCCACCCAGAAAGCCAGGCGAATGTTTAAGAACAGGGCCAGGAGAACAAATACAATGGCAAGCCCCTGAAAGGCATTGGTGACCAGAAGTTTCAGCCGGGCGGTCATGTAAACGCTTGATTCCCCCCAGATGTCGGCCTTTATACCTGCGGGCAGGTCCGGCTTTATCTTTTTCAGGACTTTGTGGGCGGCCCGGCTCACCTCCAGAAGGTGCCCCTTGGGACTGGTGTATATCATCATACCGACAGAGGGTTTACCCTGAAACCTTGCAAAGAATTCATGGTCGCCGAATCCGTCAATGATTCTGGCTACATCACCCAGTCGGATCCGGCTGCCGTCCGCTTCGGTTTTGATGGGAATCTGCTGGAATTCAACTATTTCAAAGGCTTTTTGGTCCGCCTTGATGGATATTTCTCCGTCACGGCTTTTCAGGAAGCCTGTCTTATAATCCAGGGAGTTGTTATGGATGGCCGAGGAAATATCCTCCATGCTCAGACCCAGGGCATGGAGTTTGGGTTCATCCACTGAAATGGTAATTTCTTTTGGCAGCATGCCGAACGTACCGATCTTGGCAATTTGTGGGTCTGCCAGCAGCGCCTCCTTGACTCTGAGAGCCGTCTGCTGGAGGGCCTGGGTGTCTGTCTTGCCGTATACCTGCACCAACAGGGCTTCAATCGTTAGCTCATCCCGGGTGATAGACGGGCGCTCAGCCCGTCTTGGCAGGGTACCGATGCCGTCGATCCGGGTTTTGATTTCATTCTGGAATCGGTCCAGATCCATACCGGTAACCTTCTGCACCCGGACTATGGAATATCCTTCATAGGAAGACGCGGTTATTTTTTTTATGCCCGGCATACCTTCCAAAGCCATTTCAATCCGCTGGGAAATGCCCCGGTCAACCTGGGCGGCAGAGGCACCCGGATACATGGTTGCAATGGAAATGGAACTCGGGGGCAGGGGAGGGAATCCTTCAATACGCATGGATGTCATGGTGAACAGGCCTGCCACCAGGATCAGACCCATAGCTAAATTCGCTGCCACGGAATTGTTGATAAACCATTCTGAGAGTTTATGCATTATTCCCCCTCAATCTGCGGTATGGCCTTGGCACCGGTCACAAAGGCGGCATTCGGGGAAACGGCAATGGAGATGTTTTTAGTAACAGGGGCCGGGATAAATACATGATCGTCTTTGTAAAACAGGGGGGCTGCTTTAAAAGAGCGCAGTTGGTTGTCCCTGTTAATTGTCCAGATAAGACCTTGCCGTGTCAGGGCGGATTCCGGCAGTTTGAGCAGCCCGGGCCGCGGCGGCCCGGAAAGCTCAATTTTAAGAAAAGTGCCTGACAGCAGAGGAGGATCAAGGTCCAGGGGACGCTCTACCAGGCAGAACAGTTTTCGCAGACGGGTAGCAGGATCAATGGTCATGCTGTCCCGGAGCCGGCCAATATTATATTCAACCCCGGCTGTTTCATCGATGAGTTTGACTCTGGCATGGGTCAGGTCTCGGCCTACCAGCTCAACCTGTGCTGCATCCAGGCTCAGGGTGATTTCCATACGGTCAATGCCTGCGATTACGGCGATTTTGTCTCCGGCTGCCACCGTATCGCCGGGGGACACAAGTCGCTCCATTATAATGCCTTTAAATGGTGCTGTTATCCGGCAATAGCTGAGATCCACCGCAGCAGATGTCCGGTCTGCCCGGGCAGATACCAGGGCTTTCTTCGCCGATGCCATCTGGGGAATCCTGAGAACCAGAGGAGACCCCGGCCGTCCTTTCAATCCTGATGCCTTCCAGTTGATGGCTGCCTGTGTTGCTTCCTGCTCTTCTTTGAGCAGATCCAGTTTGGCTGCGGCCAGGACCTGGTCGGCCCTGGCCAGTTTGGCCTGATAATGGCTGTCATTTATAATCACCAGAGGCGTGTTATCTTCCACGATCCTGCCTTTTCTCAGTGTGTTCAGTATCCGATCCACCCTGCCGTTGACCTGTGACCTTATGGTGGCCTGCCACAGGGGCAGGGCCTGGCCGAATACACTGACCCTGGCCGGATAAGCGGCAGCTTCCGTCTGGATAATGGTGATCGGGATCCCCCTTTCAGGGGCAGGCTCTGCCGGGGACGCATGGGCGGGGGCCCCGGACGCTGCAAAGGCGCCGGGACCGGAAGGCGGGATATACATAAAGTAGTAATAGGCAAGGGCTGAACAGCCCAGGGTGGTGATGGAAAAAATAAATATTCGAGATACCAGTGGAAATCGTTTAAGTAAGGAAAATAATCGGCGCATATGTCTTTTCTATGTTTTTGTCTGAATCAGACACCCATGCCAAGTGCCAGAGCCATGTCAATACGGTTGGTCATCCGGGCGGCTTTGATGTCTGTCAGACTGGTTTTAATGTTCATCTCCTGTTCCTGGGCAATCAACAGGGTCTGGATGTTGTCCAAACCGTTTCTGTAACGGGTCAGGAAATAATCCGTGGTTTTGGCAGCTTCCAGGGTTGCGGTTGCAAGAGCGGTTTCCTGGAAGGCCAGGGAGGCCTCCGCGTTTAAGGTGTCTTCCACCTCCTTCATGGCCCGAAGCACCGTCTGGGCCAGATTGTATACTGCCGCATCTGCCTCTGCTGCCTTGGCCTGTGCCTCATCCTTCAATCTGTTTCCCTGGAAAATCGGCTGGGTCAGACCTGCCGCAAGGCTCCAGAGGCTGCTGGCCGTATCCAGGTTTGAGGATGAAAAACTGGTTTTTGACACTTCTGATACCAGTCGAAGTGCAGGTAAGCGGTTCTTCTTTGCCGCCAGGGCGGTGAGAAGATCTGCATCAATTCTTGCCAATGCGGCCTGGATATCCGGTCTGTTTTTCAGGGTTGTTCCCGGGGGAAGTACCGGCGCTTTGCAAATGGCTGGAAGGGTATCCGATGGAAATTTTTCAGCCCTGGGATAGCGGCCCGCCAGAACATCCAGAGCGCGCAGGGCGCGGTGGTGTGTCTCTGTCCGTGAGCTTACATTGGCCTTGGCCACCTGGGCTCGGGTTCGGGCAGCAGAATAATCCTCCAGGCTGCCCAGGCCTTCTCTGTAACGGAGAACCAGGGCTGTTTCTATTTTTTCAAGTGCCGTGTGCCGCTCCTGTTCGATTTTCAGGGTCTGATATGTGGCCACGCAATTGATCCATGCCTGGATTACTCTGGCGGCCAAAGCATCATAGGCCCGTGTGTATTCCCTGGCCAGGGCCTCATGGCTGAGGACCTGCGCCTGGTGAAGATCAGTCAGCCTTTCCCAGATATCAAGTTCCCAGGAGAGGTTGGCAGATATTTGATAATTGTTCCTGGCCTCGGGATTGCCTAAGGCATCCGGGGTTTGATTGTTCCTGCCCCGGGTGGCGCCTGCTGAAATTTCAGGCAGACGTTGGGAACCGGTTTGGCTGAGCAGAAATCCCGAAGCTTTGAGCCGGGCTGCCGTGGCTTTTAGATCCGGGTTGTTGGCCAAGGCCTCTTCCACCAGGGCCGTGATCTGGGGATCATTGATGAGATCCAGGAGGGAGGACGTCACCTCAAGATCTTCTGAGCCGACCTGAATGGATTGGGCCGGGTTCGGCGTGATTTGACCTGATTTGGTTACTTCTGACCAGGTGGCAGGCAGGTCTTCAGGCAGGATTGCAGGTTCTGGCCGGCTCGCACATCCCGTTCCGAGTATCCACAGGGCTAAACACAGGAACAAACCTGAAAACAGACGATGGGTAAAGGGCATTTTTCCTTCGCTTTAGTTAAGGATCGGCTCCAAAATTACTTGATCTTTTGTTTTCAAAATACCCAGTCTTTTAAGGTGTTTTGGAAACAAGCTTCTGCCCTTCAGGGTATTTAGATCAAGTTATTTTGTAACGATTCCTAAGTTGTTATAAATTTTTCTTTATGACATAAGGATATACGCCTGATGGGACTGGGATAATATGGGAAAACTGTGATACTTTGTGACAAAGTGTTACGGTTGGAGGCCTTACAGCCCACGGATCCTCAAACAACATGGCTTTTCAACTCCGCTTCATCAAGAGCCGCTGCAAAATTCCAATCTAATGGCTCGGACACCCCATCCGAGCCTACTCGGTTGAGGAACTGTTTATGGTTTTTTCAATTTTGAAAACCATTTACAGACCCGTTTTCTGGTGTTACTGGTGTAAGGGTGAATTGTTGAAAGATAAAATTAGATTATATATATAGCCATATTAATAGGGCCTATAGTAGCTGTAATCATGTGGAAAAATTTGAGAAGGAGTAAAGTTTAATGGAGAATCAATTGAAATATCGTCTTATTACCGGGAAAGATGATTCAAGTTTTTGCGAGAGGATCTCAAAGTTGATTGAAGATGGCTATTGTTTATATGGCTCCCCCTCAGTCACGTATAATGGAAAAGATGTAATCGCTGCACAGGCAGTTATTTTACCTGAAGTACAGGAGTTAGTTACGGGGGAAAAATAATTAAGCATAAATCCTAAGTTAAGGGAGACTTTTTTGTTTGATTCCAGTTCTCAATCCATTTCTTTGCGGGCGTTGCCGGTGCGGATTGTTATTCCGGTGGCGTTGACCATCAGTCTGTTTATCATGACTATTTTTCTGCTGATTATTCCCATGCTGGAGCGGTATATGATGGATGGGAAGCGGGAGGGGATTCTTCATTTGACTGAGAGTGCCTGGTCCACTTTGTCGCTTTATCATGATCAGGCGGAGCTTGGACTGATGAACCGGGAAGAGGCACAGGAAAAGGCCATGGCACACCTGGAGCATCTGCGGTACGGGCCTGAGCGTAAGGATTATTTCTGGATTAACGACACGACCCCTGTGATGATTATGCATCCCTACCGACATGATCTGGTGGGGAAGAATATTGCGGGATTTGAGGATCCTGCCGGGAAAAAAATGTTTTCTGAGATGGTGACGGTTGTTCAGGAATCCGGGGCCGGGTTCGTGGATTATCTGTGGCAGTGGCAGGAGGATTCTGAGCGTATCGTGCCTAAGATTTCCTATGTTAAGGGCTTTGAACCCTGGGGATGGGTGATCGGTACGGGGATTTATGTGGAGGATGTCAGGGCGGAGATTTCTGCGGTTACCCAAAAGCTTATGCTGACCTGTTTCGGGATCATGGGGGTTGTTCTGCTGCTCTCCGCTTATATCATATGGGCAGCGGTCATGGAGCAACGGGCAAGGCTGGCGGCCATGGAGCAGTCCCGGTTGAGGGAAAAGCAGTTGATCCAGGCGGATAAGATGACCTCTCTCGGGATTCTGGTGGCGGGTGTGGCCCATGAGATTAACAACCCGGCCACCTCTTTGATGCTCAATGCCCCGAATTTAAAAAAAGCATTTCAGGCATTTACTCCGGTGCTGGACAGGCATTATGCCGGGAAGCCGGATGAAAAAGTCTGCAATATGAAATATCCTGAGTTGCGCCAGCGCATTGAATCCATGCTGTCCGCCATTCAGGACGGGTCTGCCCGGATCAAGGGGATTATCTCAGAGCTTAAGGTTTTTTATAGACCTTCGGGGGATCAGGGACAAAGCCAGGAGATTGACATCAACCAGGTGGTGGAAAAGTCGGTTGACCTGACCCATACGGTGCTGAAAAAATTTACCTCGCATTTGTCTGTTACCTATGGGGATGATTTGCCGAATGTGTCCGGGGATTTTCAAAAGCTCCAGCAGGTGATTATCAATCTGCTGGTGAATGCAGGCCAGGCGCTGGATCATCCTGACCAGGCCATCTCCGTTACGACCTTTATAAATAAGGACCGGTCCTTTATCGGAATTGAGGTGGTGGATACCGGTCCCGGGGTGGGTGGTGACGACTTGAAAATATTGATAGATCCCTTTTTTACCACCCGCAGGGATGACGGGGGAACCGGCCTTGGGCTGTCCATTTCAGAGAAAATTGTCAATGAGCATAAGGGGATTTTAGAGTTTGAATCTGAGGAGGGTAAGGGGCTTACCGCCAGGATACTCTTGCCCTGTACAAAGAAATAATTTATAACGTCCCATGGAGGAGATAAGACCTGTGGATGCGCCGACATTAGACAGACCCATACTGATCGTGGATGATGAGCCTGAAATCCTGATGGCCGTGGATACCACTCTGCGCATGGCCGGGTTTGACAATATCATCACCATCGCCGATTCCAGGGACGTGATCCGTCAAATGGAACGGCAGATCCCTTCTCTTATTCTTCTTGATCTGAACATGCCCCATATCAATGGCGGCCGTCTGCTGAAAATCATCCGTAAAACCTGGCCCAGAATTCCTGTGGTTGTGCTCACCGGAACCATTGAGGTGGATACGGCTGTAAAATGCATGAAAATCGGTGCCATGGATTATATTATCAAACCTGTTGAAGAAGAGCGCTTGATACGGTCGGTAAAAAATGCCCTGGCCTGGGATGAGACCGGAGAGAGTGAGCAGAAACCCCTTCACCAGGATCTCTTTGCCCAGATCAAAAATCCGGCGGCCTTTCGTCACATTATCACCCAGGACAAGCAAATGCACTCCATCTTCCACTATGTGGAGGCAGTGGGACCATCCTCTCAGCCGGTGCTGATTTTCGGGGAGACCGGGGTGGGCAAGGAACTCATCGGCCAGTGCATTCATACCCTGAGTGGGAGAAAGGGAAAACTTGTGGTGGTCAATGTGGCCGGTCTGGATGACAATGTCTTCTCGGATACCCTGTTCGGCCATGTGGCCGGTGCCTTTACCGGGGCGGATAAGGCCCGGTCCGGACTGATCGAGCAGGCTGCGGGCGGAACCCTTCTGTTGGATGAAATCGGGGATCTGACCATGTCCTCCCAGGTCAAGCTGCTTCGCCTGCTCCAGGAAGGGGATTATATGGCCCTGGGCTCTGACCGGACAAGGCACTCCGATGTGCGGATCATTGCCTCCACCAATCAGGATCTCTGGGCCCTTGAAAAAAAAGGGATGTTCAGAAAGGATCTCATCTACCGGTTGTCCACCCATACCCTGACCCTGCCGCCGCTGCGAGAGCGGCTGATTGACCTGCCCCTGCTTCTGGACCGATTTGTCTGCCAGGCTGCCGATGATCTGGATAAACCCGTGCCGGATATCCCCAAAACTCTGATCGAAACCATGGAAACCTATCCGTTCAAAGGAAACATCAGGGAACTCAAATCCATGGTCCACGATGCCCTGTCCCGGTATAAAAGCGGACCGATCACAGCGGATCTGTTTAAAGG
>PIVQ01001149.1 GCA_003354055.1 Desulfobacteraceae bacterium
ATCGAAAAGGTCTATGACGGCAACTCCACCGCCACAATTTCAGGAGCAACTCTCGTTGGAGAGGTCGGCGGCGACGATGTCACCCTAGCGAATACAACCGTCGGAACCTTTGCTCAGGCCACCGTTGGAACCGACATTGAGGTCACCAGCGCCATGACCCTGAGCGGTACAGATGCCAGCAACTACACCCTGACGCAACCCACTCTAAGCGCTGACATCACGGTGGCCTACCTAACGGTCACCGGCCTCACCGGCAATAACAAGGTTTACGATGGAAACATAACTGCGACGGTCAGTGGCACAGCCGTACTCAGCGGAGTCATCGGTCTTGACGTTGTCACTCTAGGCGGCAGCCCGACTTACACGTTTGATTCTGCTGATGTACTTACAGGCATTCCGATCGCCGCCGCCGGATACACCATCAGCGGTGCCGATTCCGGCAACTACACCCTGACGCAACCAACCTTGAGTGCCGACATCACAGTGGCCACGCTGACCGTTACCGGACTCACCGGCGACAACAAGGTCTATGACGGCAACACCGACGCAACCGCCAGTGGAACGGCGGCACTCAGCGGAATCATTGGCGGCGATTTGGTCACGCTCGGCGGAACACCGACCTTCACCTTCGCTTCTGCGGATGTGGCGGCAGGCATCTCTATCTCCACCAGCGGATACACCATCAGCGGGGACGACGCAGCCAACTACACGCTGACCCAGCCGACGTTGAGCGCCGATATCACGGTCGCCACCCTGACCGTTACCGGCGCATCCGCTGCCAACAAAGTCTATGACGGCACCACCGCCGCGACCATCTCCGGCGCCACACTTGCCGGAGTCATCGGAGGCGATACGGTCGTCCTGGGCGACGACACGACTGGCACCTTTGCCCAGGCCACGGTCGGAACGGGCATTTCGGTCACCAGCGCCATGACCATCAGCGGCGCGGATGCCGGAAACTACACGCTGACACAGCCAACCCTGACCGCCGATATCACGGTGGCCACGCTGACGGTCACCGGCCTCACCGGCGATAACAAGGTCTACGACGGCAACACCGACGCAACCGCCAGCGGCACGGCCGCACTCAGCGGAATCATCGGTGCCGACACGGTCACGCTCGGCGGAACGCCGACCTTTACCTTCGCTTCTGCGGATGTAGCTGCGGGCATCTCCATCTCGACCACCGGATACACCATTAGCGGGGACGACGCAGCCAACTATACGTTGACCCAGCCGACTCTGAGCGCCGATATCACGGTCGCCACCCTGACCGTCACCGGCGCATCTGCAGCCAACAAGGTCTATGACGGAACCACCGCCGCGACGATCTCCGGCGCCACACTCGCTGGAGTCATCGGAGGCGACACGGTTGTTCTCGGCGACGACACGACCGGTACCTTTGCACAGGCCACGGTCGGAACGGGCATCTCGGTCACCAGCGCCATGACCATCAGCGGCGCGGATGCCGGAAACTACACGCTGACACAGCCGACCCTGAACGCCGACATTACGGTGGCCACGCTGAGCGTCACCGGACTCACCGGCGATAACAAGGTTTACGACGGCAACACCGACGCAACCGCCAGCGGCACGGCCGCACTCTCCGGAATCATCGGCGGCGACACGGTCACGCTCGGCGGAACGCCGACCTACACCTTCGCGTCCGAAGATGTGGCGGCAGCCATTTCGATCTCGACCACCGGATACACCATCAGCGGGGACGACGCAGCCAACTATACGCTGACCCAGCCGACGTTGAGCGCCGATATCACGGTTGCCACACTGAC
>PIVQ01000360.1 GCA_003354055.1 Desulfobacteraceae bacterium
GATCTCACGCCCCTTGATGGCAATGATGCCGTGGCTGTTGAATCCTTTGATGTGATTGCCTGCAATGCCAACATACACAGAGGAAACATCACAGCCGGCCATAAGCTCGGCCTCTTCGACCGCCTTTTTAATCGAGTCAACCGTGGACTCGATATTGACGACCGAACCTTTGCGCAGGCCTGTGGACGGATGGGAACCAACACCGATGATGTTGATCTCCTCATCCATCATCTCACCCACCACTGCACAGATCTTGGTGGTGCCGATGTCCAGACCTACTATTATTTTTTCATTTCCCTGCAATTTAAACCCCCTTTTCTAAAGTGTTGTGCAGAGCGTCTTCTGTCTTGATAAAAATCTTTTCAATATTGTAAAGATCCATGGCCAATATGGTCTTGGAAGGAAATTTATCTTCCATATATTGGCTGATCTTTTTTGCCCTGATAAGTTTTTCTCCAAATCGCTTAAACCCCAATTTAATGGGGATCGGGGCTCTGGGCCAGGGTAGAATTTCTCCATCGGGCCCAGTATAAGTGCTTTTATTGTAAATGTCTAGTGCTTTAATTGTGACACCGATATTTTCATCCCCGTGGATTGATTTAACCTCTCCTAAGCTCTGAACTTGGAGCAGATCCATGATGGCGTTGAACAGTTCACCTTCAAACAGATAGGTGTTGTTTGACAGGCTTAAGTCCACCCCGGAAATTACGGGCAGTGCATGAAGATTGTCTTTGGCGGGCTCATACTCCTTAAAGGGAACCCCCTGAGTGTTGATGATGATATCGGCCAGATTTTCGATGGTCACAATCGCAAGGGGTTCCTGCTCTTCAATGGTGATGGTAAGAACGGTGAACAGGCTCCGCTGGACTGTTGCACGGGCCACCCATGGATGAGAGGTCAGCTGTTTTTCTATAGTGGCCAGGTGAATGTCAAAGAGATTTGTGGGCTGGTCCAGTCCGGCCCTGGTAATGAGTTCATTACGGGTTACCCGTTCGATCCCTGAAATCTCAATAGACTGGATGGTAAAAAACGGACTTTGAACAACAGCATCATGGGCATAAATGGCCATAAGGCTCATGGCGGTCACAAGAAAGACAGGGGCGATGATTCTGAATAGCGACATCCTCCTTGGCGTAGCCTTCTGTCGTTTGTTTGACCCGGCAGGCTTATCTTGCCGGGGTTCCGGCTTATACCGATTCTGTTTTACGCGCTTAGTCACCAATGGCTTTTACCTCTGCTTTAAGTTTAATGTTAAACTTTTTGTATACTTGGTCCTGGACCAGTTCTTTAAGGGCCAGGATATCCTTGCATCCGGCGTTGTCATAGTTGATGATAAAGTTGGCGTGCAGGTCTGATACCATTGCACCGTTGAGTTTTTTCCCCTTTAAACCGGCCTGCTCAATGAGCCATCCTGCAGGTTTGTCCGGGGACGGGTTTTTGAAGAAACAGCCGCCGCTGGCTTTTGATACCGGCTGGCTTGATTTTTTTGCCTTTAAATTTTGGGTGTGTTTCTCTCTGATCTGTTTCGGGTCTTCCGATGTTAGTCTGAGAGTCGCCCGCAGGATAATGCTGTCAGGCAGTTTAAGGCTTCTATAGCTTGCGGTAAGGTCGTCCGGGCCAAGGGTTTTTATATTCTGAGTATTGACATCCAAAACATCGATTGTCCGTATCATAGAGACCATATCCCCCCCGTGAGCACCGGCGTTCATCATAATGGCGCCGCCCAGGGTGCCCGGTATTCCTGCTGCCCATTCAAGACCGGCCAATCCTTCTTCCATGGTAAGCCTGCACAGCGTGGAGAGCCGTTCCCCGGCAAGAGCGTTAATCGTTGTTTCTGTTTCCCGGAGTTCGTTTTTGCTGAATTCGGGGGTTGTCTTGAGGTCGGTAAGTACAATGACCAGTCCTCTGATACCCTGATCCGATATCAGTGTATTCGTGCCACCGCCTAAAATGGTAACCGGCACTTTGGCGGTTCTGGCTGTTTTCACCAGGGATACCAGATTGTCAACGGTATCGGGCCGGGCCAGAAAATCGGCAGGGCCGCCCACACGGAAGCTGGTATACCGTGCTAAAGGAGCGTTGACCTCAAGGTCAAAGCCTTTAAAAGAGGATGTATGTCGGGTTGCCGGGGTCATTAACTTATAAAATCTCCACCAGTTGTTCTCCTAAGGTGTATACATCTCCTGCGCCCAGAGTCAGTACCATGTCCCCCTCTTTGGCCTTGTGGGTGATCATGGACAGGGCCTGGGTGAAGTCCGGAGCAAAAATTGCCTCTTTATGGCCGTGGGCTTTGATACCCTCTACCAGTTTTTCTGAATCCACACCTGGTATAGGCTCTTCAGAGGCTGCATAAATGGGTAGAACCATCAAAATGTCGGACTGGTAAAAGGACCGGGTAAACTCGTCAAACAGTCCCTTTGTTCTTGTGTATCTATGGGGCTGGAACACCACAATCAGCCGTTTGTCAGGGTAGCTTTCCCGGATAGCTGTCAGGGTGGCCATGACTTCGGTTGGATGATGTCCGTAATCATCCATGACCGTGATCCCTTTTTTCTCCCCTTTGATTTCAAGGCGGCGTTTGACGCCTTGTATCTCTTCAAGGGCCTTTTTGATGGTCTCAAAGGGGATGTTTAGTTCAATCGCCGTGGCAATCCCTGCCATGGCGTTGAGGATATTGTGCTGGCCTGCAATGTTCAGCAGGATTTCTCCTAAGTCCTGGTCCTTCTGGTATACTGAAAATTTGCTCTTGCCGTCTGCAAAGCTGATGTTCCTGGCCTGGAGATCGGATTGGGCAGTCATCCCGTAGGTGGTATGACGGACCTTGATTCTGGGCATTATGTCCTGGATATGTTCGTTGTCCAGGCAGAGGATGGCCAGACCGTAAAAGGGGATTGAGTTGATAAACTGGACAAACTTGTCCTTGATATCCTCAATATCCTTGTAAAAGTCCAGGTGCTCCAGGTCAATGTTGGTAACTGCGGCAATGGCCGGAGCATATTTTAAAAAGGAGCCGTCGCTTTCATCTGCCTCAGCCACGATAAACTCTCCGCTGCCGTGGAGGGCGTTGGTATCCAGGCCCTGGAGAAGCCCCCCGATGATGACTGTGGGATCAAGACCTGCGGTATTCAGGATCTGTGAGATCATCGCTGTGGTTGAGGTTTTTCCATGGGCACCGGAAACCGCAATGGAGTACTTGATCCGCATGAGCTCTGCCAGCATCTCGGCTCTGGGGATGATGGGCAACCCCAGATCCCTGGCCTGAACCACTTCCGGGTTTTCCTGTGCAATGGCAGTTGAGGTCACCACCACATGGACGTTCTGAATATGGTCCTTGGCATGACCCTGGAAGATCTTTGCCCCCTTGCCTTCAAGTCGTTCAGTGATATGGGAGAGTTTCAGATCGGAGCCTGAGACCGTATATCCCAGGGTAAGAAGAAGCTCGGCAATTCCGCTCATGCCGATGCCGCCGATGCCGACAAAATGGATATGGTAATTGGGCTGATACATATTAGTTCTCTCCTTTTAAGGCACCTTTTGGAAGATCCGGCGGAAGATCCAGCGGGCGATTCAGGATGTGTGAGGCAATCGTGTTTGCCCCATGTGGCATGGCAAGCGTTTTCATGGCCTTAGCCATCTCATCTCTTTTTTTCGTGTTGGATCTTAAGTCCCTGATCATTGAATAAAGAAGTTCTCCTGTCAGGTCTTTGTCTTCAACCATGAGCGCTGCACCTGCGTCGGTAAGGTTTGCCGCATTGGCAGTCTGGTGGTCATCTGCTGCATAGGGGAAGGGGATCAGGATGGCTGGTTTGCCTTTGATGCACAGTTCGGACAGGGTGCCGGCGCCGGACCTTGTGATGACCAGGTCTGCCCGGTCCTGGATGGCAGGCATGTCATGGAAAAAGGCCTGGGCCTTCACACGAAGGTCTTTGCCCTTATAAAATGCTGCCATCTCGTTTTCAGAGTGCTGTCCGGTCTGGTGGATAATAAAAATATTTTTTGTGTCTTCCATCATTTGAACCGCCTCAGCAAAGGCCTTGTTGATGGAGGCTGCGCCCTGGCTTCCGCCGGTGACCAGGATGAGGAAATCTTCAGGATTTACCGGGCCTAAGGTGATCTTTTCAGTCTCGGTTTCCTTAGCTGAGGTTTCGGGTCGGCGTATGGGGTTACCCACCAATAACGTTTTTGGGTTCAGCGGCATGCCCCGTGTATGTTCAAAGGAGATAAAAATTGTGTTGGCAATTTTCGACAGCATTCGGTTGGTCATTCCCGGAATTGCATTCTGCTCCTGAATGGCTGTGGTCCGGCCAAGAATTCGGCCGGCCAGCACCAGGGCAAAGGAGGAAAATCCACCGACGCCCAGGATAAAGTCTGCTTTGAATCGGATCAGAATATACAGGGCCTGAATCAAACTGATTCCGACCAGGGCTGATGACAAGATTTTGTTTATAATGCTGCCGCCCTTGATAGGCTTGGATGTTATGGTTTTATGGGCAAACCCGTATCTGTTCAGGGTGTTGACTTCAAAAGGGGCATCCGTACCCACAAAGAGGATCTTCGTGGCGGGTGCTATGGCTTTTAGCGCCTGGGCAACGGCAATACCGGGGAAGAGGTGGCCCCCTGTTTTTCCGCCGGCAATGATGATGCGCTTATTTTTTTTCATAATTTGCACAAGCCCCTATGTTCATTAAAATTCCCATGGCTGCCATATTGATGACCAGGGAGGTGCCGCCGTAGCTTATAAAGGGAAGCGTCAGTCCCTTGGTAGGCAAAACTCCCAAGGCGACGCCCGTATTGATGATGACCTGGACCCCGATGTACAGGGTGAGTCCTGCGGCCGTGATCGCACCGAACAATGTGTCTGAGCGTTTGGCAATCTGGGTTCCCGAGATCAGGATGATGCTGTACAAAGTCAGGATTGCAAGAACCCCGATCAGTCCCAGCTCTTCTCCGATAATGGAGAAGATGAAATCGGTGTGGGGTTCGGGCAGGTAGTGCATTTTTTGCATGCCCAGGCCGATACCCTTGCCGGTCAGGCCGCCGGAACCGAAGGCCTTGAGTGAATTGGTAATCTGGTATCCGGTATTGTAGGGGTCGTCCCAGGGATTTAAAAAGGTCATGATCCTCAGCATTCGGTATTCCACCTTAAAGACCAGAAAATAAACAATGGGAATGACCAGGGGCAGGGGACTGAGCAGGTGAAAGAACTTTACCCCGCCCACAAACATCATACCCCAGCAGATCATCCCTAAGACCACTATCGTGCCAAAGTCGGGCTGGTTAATGATAAGGATGGCAAAAAGTCCGAATACCATGGCATGAGGAAGAAACCCGATTGAAAACTGATGGATCATTTCATGTTTTTTGGACAGGGAATATCCCATGAATAAAATTAGTGCAAGCTTGGCAAACTCTGCCGGCTGGAAGGTGAATCCACCCAGGCTCAGCCATCTGTATGCGCCGCCCGCCTTGACGTTGAGGGTAGGCACAAGAACGGCCACCAAAAGGGCGATGGCTGCCATAAGGATGATGTAGGCAAAGCTTCTATACAATTTGTAAGGAAAGGAGGCGGCCACAAACATCACGCAGAATGAAATTCCTAAAAATATGGCCTGGCGCTTCATGAAGTAGAACAGGGTGTTGTGATCTTCCATGCTGATGGCGGAGGAGGCAGAGTATACCATGACAATGCCGATGCCTGTCAGAATCAGAACCGGAAACAATATGGATTTTACACTGAAAAAAGGATGCAGGGTCTTTGGCTTATCCATGGGCTGCCTCCTTTCCGTTACTTAAGTTGTTTACCTGGGCGATAAAATCATTGCCCCGTTCTTCATAGTTGGCATACATGTCAAAGCTGGCACAGGCCGGAGAGAGAAGAACAATGTCTCCGGGAGTGCCGGCCTCATGGGCCTGCGTTACAGCATCGGCCATGGAGGTGCAGGGGGTGACTTGACAGATTTTTTCAAAGGTCTCGATAATATGAACACTTGCCTCGCCAATGGCCATGATTGCCTTAACCCGGGGTTTAACACCGGGGATAAGCTGACGGAAGTCTGTGTTCTTTTCCCTGCCGCCCAGAAGAAGGATGATCTCCGCATCAAAGGCTTCCAGGGCCCTTAGAACCGCATCAGTGTTCGTGGCTTTGGAATCATCAAAAAACCGGATGCCGTCCACCTCTTTTACAAAGACGGTACGGTGGGCTAAAGGGGTGAAATCTTTGAGGGCCTGTCTGATGCCTGCCATGGACCCGCCGACAGTCAATACTGCCAGTGCGGCTGCAGCGATATTTTCCAGGTTATGAACCCCGGGCAGGCCTTTGATCTTCTCCGTGCGGATGATTTGGGTCACCTGATCGGTATGGATGCTGATCTCATGGCCTTTTATTTCGGCTCCGGATTTTACTTTTGACGCTGATGAAAATCCAAGAACTCTGGAATCCAAGGCTGATCCACGGTTGGCAGCTCGCTGAATTTCACTGTTGATGACAGCGGTATCTTCCCGGGTCTGGTTGGCAAAGATTCCCCATTTGGAGTCCACATAGGCCTGGAAATTTGAGTATCTGTCAAGATGATCCTCTGAAATATTGAGCAGCACACCAACATCAGGCCTGAAATTTTTGGCCGGATCAAGCTGGTAACTGGAAATCTCGGCCACAATCAGGTCTGCTTTTTTATCGGTCATCAGGTATTCAACCAGGGGGGTGCCGATATTGCCGCCCACAAAACAGGTGAGTCCTGAGGCTTCGGCCATTTGACCGGCCAGAGTTGTCGTGGTTGTCTTTCCATTGGTTCCGGTGATGGCAATCACAGGGGTAGTGTTGTATTGGCTGAAGATATCCAGTTCACCTTTAATCTCTACGCCTTTGGCCGCAGCACGGAGGATATAGGGTATGGTCAGGGGGATACCGGGGCTCGGGATGATGGTTGCGGCTCTGTCAAAGGTCTCCTGGTCATGGCTTCCGACTTCGGTTTTTATCCCAAGGGTGGTAAGTTCGGCGGCCTCTTTCGTTCTGGACGCGTCAATGTCTGTGGCAACCACATGACGGCCTATCGAGTTCAGGAACCGGGCCATGGAGACCCCGGAGCGTCCCAGTCCGACTATCAGATCATATGTTTTTGATTGATCTATCTGCCACCTACCTTATCTTCAGCGTACTCAAAGAGATTAATGCCAAGACTACGGCAATGATCCAGAATCTGACAATGACCTTGGATTCGTGCCATCCCTTTAATTCAAAATGATGGTGAAGAGGTGCCATCCGAAATAC
>PIVQ01001150.1 GCA_003354055.1 Desulfobacteraceae bacterium
GGCCATTGACTCAGACTTTAAAAATGACCCTGCCCTCCATGCCATGGTTCAGAATCAGGTTCCCAGGTTCGGGTCGGGAGACGCTGAGGCCCTTGAAATAGGCCAAAGAGTGGCCCAAACCGTCCATGAGTGCTATCAGCGCCATACCAATTACAGGGGCGGCCACTACACTACAGGATTCTGGTCCATGTCCCAGCATGTGGCCTATGGATCCCTGTCCGGCACCCTGCCCTCGGGCCGCCTGGCCGGAAAAGCCTTTACCCCCGGTTTGACCCCAAGCCCCTCCGCGTCTAATAATTTTCTGGACAACATAATGGCTGTGGCGGGTCTTGACCCTGAATTCATGGAGAACAACATTGCCTTTAACGTAAAATTATCCCCTGGCGCCGGAAAAAAACGACAGGAAACCGTTGATGCCATGCATGCTTACGTAAAATCCTACTTTGACCAGGGCGGCATGCAGATGCAGTTTAACGTCGTTACCTCTGAAACGCTTAAAGATGCCATGGCCAACCCCGAGGAGTATAAAAATCTCATGGTCAGAATTTCAGGATATAATGCCTATTTTGTTTCATTGAACAAAGATATCCAGATGGAACTCATTGAACGGGCAGAGTACGGCCTGTAAACGGAATCATTTTCCTGTTGAGGAACCTGTGAATACGGTATATGCTTAAAATTGTTACGGTTCCCACCGTGCAACTTTGAGATTCTGCCGTAAAAAAAATAAAACCTGCTTTGATATAAGGGGGTAATATGTCCTTTACGAAACTGCTCATGATTTGGCTGATATTGGCCTGTGTCGCAACGACTGCATTTGGCAAAGGTGGAACCGTAACCGTTACCACTCTGGATGATTACCCACCCTATTGTTACCCAAAAGAGAACCCGAGTTTCGAAAAAACAGATATTATCCCGCCGGGATCCGATTCATCTATGCTCCAGGGATTTTCATGGGATATACTAAGGGAAAGCTTCCATGAAATGGGGTATACCATAGAGTTGAAAATCCGCCCCTGGCCACGGGCCATGAGTTCCGTAAAAACCGGTCACGCAGACCTTATTTTCCCCACAGGTAAAACCCGGGAACGTCAGGCAATTTTCACCTATTCCAAAGAGCCGGTCAACCAGGCGAACTTTCTGGTGTACGTCCTGCCTGACTCCTCCATCAAATGGCAAGGACTCATCTCGTTAAAGGGGTTAACCATCGGCGTCATACGCGACTGGAACTATGGTGAAAAATGGAAGGCAGACACCCTGATCAAAAAAACCCCTGTGAACCGTATACTACAGGGATTTAAAATGCTTGAAAGCCGCCGGCTGGACGGATTTGCCGGATATGATATCATTTTTGACTATACCCTGAAACGGGAAGGTTTTAAAACCCCACTTAAAAAACTGCCGGTATTTGACTCCACTGCTGAATACGTTGTGGGCCTTAAAACAAATAGTCGCACTGTCCAACTCATTAACACCTTTGATCAAGGGAAAAAAAGCATCATAAAAAACGGTAAATTCAGCATGATCAAAAAAAAATGGCAGTAAAATTAAGAACTCTAAGGAATCGTTACAAAATAACTTGATCTAAATACTCTGAAGGGCAGAAAGTCGGGGTCTGTGCAAACCTATGAATACTGCCCCATAAAATTGCTGCCCCTTTGTCAGCATCCTTTTTTTAAATTTTACTTGAGGTTATGTTCAAAAAAATTTATAAGGAACAGTTGAAAATTCATGTAAATGACTTTTTGATGATTGCCGTGTGTGGCGTCATCTAATTTATATAAACC
>PIVQ01001151.1 GCA_003354055.1 Desulfobacteraceae bacterium
CCATAGGTGGAAAAAGAATCCGGAGCAATCAAGTCCGGCAAAGAACGCTTTAAAGCCTTTACGTCAGGAGCCATGATATCCCCCTGTAAATGAAACCTTCCGAGAACGGCCTGATAAGAAGATAGGCCGATTTTAAAAGAAACAATACGACAGCGATTAAATTGCTGTTCGCGCCTGAAATGAACGGCGTATGACGCATAGTCATTTTTTTATCGCTAAAGAAGACGCTATCATTAAACTACATTTGAGGCAAGCTCTCAAATGTAGTTTACCTCTCTGGCTTGACACATTCATACATGTACAATATATTGTACATGTACAACATATTGTAATAGGAGAGCTTAAATGAGAGCAATATCATATACAACAGCCCGAAACAATCTGGCAAAAACCATGAAGCAGGTTTGCGATGACCACGATCCGATCATTGTTACACGGAAAAACAATGAAGCGGTCATTCTCATGTCTCTTGAAGATTATGAATCACTTACGGAAACAGCCTATCTTATGCAGAGCCCCAAGAACGCAAAGCAACTTATTGATTCTATTGAAGAACTAAAAACCGGGCATGGGAAAGAAAGAGAGCTTATGGAATGAAACTCATATTCTCTGCGAATGCATGGCAGGATTATCTGTATTGGCAGAAAACCGACAAAAAAAAGCTAAAACGTATTAATACCCTGATTATAGATATCCAACGCAACAAATATGAAGGGATCGGGAAACCCGATCCGCTTAAACACAATCTTTCCGGATTCTGGTCAAGAAGAATCAACAATGAGCATCGCATTGTGTACAAAATTGAAGACGATGCTGTTTTAATCGCACAACTCAGATACCACTACTAAGGATCGGCGGTGCGGGTTTAGCCGGGAAAGGCCCATACCTTTCCCGGCCATGAATACACTCACTTATTTTCTTCCACCTGTACCTGATCATCCGCATGAGCCGGATCTATCCGCACCAGATTGAAATCCCCCAGAATGGCATAAAGGCTGGGCACTACTACCAGAACCAGGATGGTGGAGGCCATGAGGCCGAACACAATCGAGCAGGCCAGGGGAATCAATATCTGGGCCTGAAGTGAGCGTTCCGCCAGAAGGGGCAAAAGCCCTGCAATGGTGGTAACAGAGGTGAGCAGAACCGCACGGAACCGGTCCCGGGAGGCCAGCTTACCGGCCTTAACAACGCTTTCCCCCCGGGCCGTATGCTGTTTAACAAAGGCAACAAGAAGAATTGAATCGTTGACCACGATACCGGCCAGGGAGATAAACCCCATGATACTGGGCATGGCAATATCAAGCCCCATGATCAGGTGCCCCCAGATCACACCGATAAAGGCAAAGGGGATGGTCACCATGACCACCAGGGGTTCCTGGTAGGATTTGAACTGGAAACTCAGCAGACAGAACACCCCGAAGATGCCTATGCCTAAAGCTTTGAACATACTGCCCATGGAGGTTTTCATCTCCTTTTCCTGACCTTCCAGACCTGTGAATATTCCTGGAAAATCCTTTTTCAGCTCCGGCAGAAACCTGGCCCTGGTATCCCCGATAATATCGGAGGCATTGCCAAGGGTCGTGTCCAGATCACCGGTTACAGTGACGGTTCTGACACCATCCACCCGTCTGATGCCAGCATAGCCCCGCCCGGATGTCACCTGGGCCACGGAACTTAAGGGCACCCGTTCGCCTTCAGCGTTCATGAGATAAAAGTTTTCAAGACGGGCAATACTGGCCCGGTCCGGATCTGCAATACGAAGATTCACCTCATAGGACTCATCCCG
>PIVQ01000361.1 GCA_003354055.1 Desulfobacteraceae bacterium
CCGGATGGTTATTCGTCCGCCGGAGCCTCCTCTTCCTCTCCACCGCCGGTTTCTTCACCACTTCCCTCTTCGGCAGCGGCCTCTTTTTCCGGTGGGGCAATTTTCTTTTCCACATCCGGCATAATGGCCTCATCAATGAAAATCTCAAAGTCTTTCATAAGAATTTCCTTGATCGGCTCTGCAGTAATCTCCTCACCTTCACGGGTTCCCTGCTGTAATGTATCAACAAGTTCTCCCACGATTTCACTCAGATCACCTGCAATTTTTTCTTTCATTTTTGGTAAGACAATACCCAACTGAATGCGGAATGCGAGATCTTCAGACATGATTTCTCCTTTCTGGAGTTTGAGTTTATTAAGCAAATAAGCGTCAACAATCCAACAAAAGATCACCCGGAAAGACTAAATAAGAATTATTTTTTTGTCAACCATTCAAAAAGAAAATGATCTTTATCGAGTATGAAAAATCTGAGCTTACTTCCTGAACCGGAGATTAAGCTCATAAAAGGGGCCTTATGAGAAATTCATTAGCTCAAAAACTTGTAAATTAGGCAAAAATCATTTAGCTATATATGATACCATTATTACTTGCATGGCAAACCACTAAAGGAGGTCGGACTTCTTATGAAGCGTGTGTCTATCCTTTTAGGATGTTATTTTTTATTTTTTATAGCCGGGGTTACCACGCAGGTCTCAGCCGGAGAGCCGTTTACCGTTGAAACGGCCAAAGCTCTGAGAACCAAACACCGCAACCAGATGGAGTTGGCTGAATTTAAAAACCACCTGGGACATGAGGTGGTGGCAAAAGAGAATCCTTTGTTTTCAGGCAGGATCGCTGACGGAACCTTGCCGAAGGTGGCAGACCGCCTGCCAAAAGAGCCTTTGGTTGTCATTCCCGAGACAGATGTAGGAACTTATGGAGGAAAGCTGAGGGGATTGGCCCTGTCCTATGAATCCGGGACATCGGAAATTCTTTCTTGGAGGCAGGCCAACCTGGTCCGGTTCAGCAGTGACAATCGTACCATTGTACCCAATGTAGCCAAATCCTGGAAATGGAGCAGCGACTATACTCAGATTACTTTTTTTCTTCGACAGGGACATCGCTGGTCTGACGGCGCCCCTTTTACGGCAAATGATCTGGTTTTCTACATGGAAGACATCATTCTGAACAGGCAAATCCATGAGGAGACACCGGCCCCATGGAAGAATCTGTGCGTAAAGGCTGAAAAAATAAGCGAAACTCAGGTTCTCTTTAAATTTGAAAAACCATATACATCTCTGTTGTTTTACCTTGGCGGTACCGGTTCCTATTACGACCCCTTTGCCCCAAAACATTTCCTCAAACAATTTCACATCAAATACAACCTCAATGCGGATAAAGAGGCCAGGGCATTAGGCTTTAAAAACTGGGCGGCCCGGTTCCGTATCTATTGGAACCGGTGGAAGGACGCAATTGTGAACAAGGCCACAGGCCTTGAGGTGCCCACCCTTGAAAGTCATATTTTAAAGCAGGCCCCCACCCCGGAAGGCCGGTTGTTTGAGGCGAATCCCTACTATTTCAAAATTGATACCGCAGGCAACCAGCTTCCCTATATTAATTACCACCACGAACGCTTTTTGAAAAAAAAGGCCTGGGCTGATGAAATTATCGCAGGCCGTGTGGACCAAAAATCTCAGAACATGCCTCTGGGTATCTACCCTCTGCTAAAAAAACACCAGAGCCGAGGCAACTACTCCATTCAATTGCCCATTACCGGAACCGGGCCTGCCATTTTTTTCAACAAAACACACAAGGACCCCGTAAAAAAGGCAATTTTTGCCAACCCCAAATTTAACTTTGCCGTATCCCTGGCCATTGATCGTAAGGAACTCAATAAAGCCCTGTTTCTTAACCTGTGCACTCCCCAACAGGAATTGCCCCAGAATACGACCTTTGTCACAGAAGCAGACAAACTATTCATGGTCGGATATACCCCCCAAAAGGCGGAACAATTTCTGGATGAAATTGGGCTCAAAAAAGGCCCGGACGGATACAGGCTTCGCCCGGACGGCAAGGTTCTGACGATAAACTGGGACTATTCCCTTCAATATGTCGGGTCTGATGAATTGCCCCGGCGTATTGCCAAAAACTGGAATGCCGTGGGCTTAAACGTTCATCTCAGACAGGTCTCGACCAAAGAAGCCAGGGCCAAACAGCTCGCCAATGACAATGACCTTACCAATGAATGGGTCACCGCCCCCTTTGAACCCACGCTGTTTGCCTCTCCAATCACCTTTATGCCTCCCTTTGGCACCGCCTATCCGTTAACGGGTATTGCCTGGTGGCAGTGGAAACAGAGCAATGGAACACTTGGAGAAGAACCGCCCCAATGGGTAAAAAACCTCTGGGAGATAGGTGAAGAGTTTGTCACTACAGTCCCCGGATCAGACTGGTACAATGCTCTGGGCAAACAAATTATCCGCCTCAATCTTGAGAATCTCAATGCCATAGGAACCTTGGGTAAAGTCCCCCTGGTGACGGTAGTATCCAATCGTTTAGCAAATGTGCCCCAATGGAAGATCAACAACTATGGATACGGGTATGCCTATCCTTACAGGCCGGACCAATGGTATTTTAAATAGAATATGCATCTGAGCCTGAAATATAAATTTCTGGTGCCCACCCTATTCATTATTATGATGGGAATGGGAGCCATTTCCGTCTTTGCCCATTACACAGCCAAAGGTGCCCTGACCCGGACCATACGGGATGAAATCGACAATGTGGCTGTGACCACAGTGAATTCCATGTCTACATGGATACACAACCGGAAGCTGGACATCGGAAACTGGAGCCAGCAGGGAGTATATAAAAAAGCACTGCTGACATCCTTTTTAGGCATAACAGCCCGGGATTTTGCCGTTGCCCAGCTCAAACAGATCAAAAAAGATTACGGATATTATAAGAATATTGCCCTGGCCGATGCAACCGGAAACATACTTGCTGCAGCGGACGACGCCCTTGCAGACGGCGATCTTTTAAACGCTGATCTCTTAAACCAGTTTAATATCAGTGAAGCTCTCTTTTTCAAAGAGGCCCTGAAAGGAAAAATATACCTGTCGGATCATGCCGTTAAAAGCCGGGTTGACGGCCACTTGGTTTTCATGATCTCAGCACCGGTAAGGGACAAGGGCAAGGTCGTGGGGGTGCTGTTTTCAGTATTTGATGTCAACACCTTTGCCAGGACTTTTATCAAACCCATTGGAATCGGTGAACATGGGTATGCATACATCTTTACAGGTGACGGATTCATTGTTTCCAATCCGGAACAGACTGAGATTTTCGGCAGGCAAATAACGGAATTTAGTTTTGGCAGACTAATGCAGGCACAAGGCTCAGGCGTCATTGAATATGAACTTGGTAATCACCCCATCTTTGCCTCTTATAAAAAACTGGGCAAACTGGACTGGACCATAGTGATCTGCGCATTCAAAGATGAAGTATTTTCTCCGGTCAACAGTTTAAAGCAAGTCAACTTCCTGGTGACAATCGTCGTTGTTATCATTCTGTTCGTTGTCCTTTTCGTGATCACCGAATCCCTGTCCAGACCCATCCGTGAAGTGGTATACGGGTTAAAATGGATGGGCAAGGGCCATCTGGACTTTCGTCTGGAAATCAGCCTGCCGGACGATGAAGTGGGAGAAATCGGCATTGCCCTCAATAAAATGGCTGAAAATCTTGAATTGTCAGACTTGAAAATAAAAGAGCAAAACAGGCTTTTGGAAAGAGCAAGGGATGATCTGGAGCTGCGTGTTGAAAAACGGACGACAGATCTAAACCAGGCCAAAGAAAAATACAGAAGTATTTTCGAAAATGCGGTTGAAGGAATTTTCCAAATCTCGGATAAAGGATTCATTAAAAATGCCAATCCGGCTCTGGCCGGTATTCTGGGGTATTCAAATACCGAACAGATTCTCAACAAAGAGATCTTTACCCTCATCCTGATGCCCAATGAGGCCAAAGAGGTTTTGGAAAGCTTTCTAAATACCCAGGATGAAATAATCGGATATGAAACCCGGCTGTTTCGGACAGACAAAACCCCTTTCTGGTGCTCCATCTCTGCCAGAAGATTTAGAAACAGCACAACAGACAAAACTCATTTTGAAGGATTTGTGGTGGATATTACCCAGCGCAGGGAGATGGAGACCGCCCAAAGAGAAAGAAAGGCAGCAGAAGCTGCCAACTTGGCAAAATCAGAATTCCTGGCCAACATGAGCCATGAAATCCGAACGCCATTAAATGCCCTCTTAGGTTTCAGCGAGCTGCTTGCCAATGATATGACAGACCCCAAACAGCGGGCCTATACAGATGCCATCAAAATCTCCGGTAAAAGCCTGCTCACCCTGATCAACGATATTCTTGACCTGTCCAAAATCGAGGCAGGCAGGATGGAACTCAGTTATGGGCCTGTGAGTATCTCCCATCTTTTTAAAGAAATCGAACAGATTTTCAAAGGTAAAATAACTGAAAAAAATCTAAATTTGATAATGAATCTGGAACAGGGAATGCCGACACATCTGGATCTTGATGAAAGCCGCATCCGACAAATCCTTTTGAACCTGGTGGGCAATGCCACCAAATTCACCCAACAGGGACATATCAGACTGGCGGCAAAAACCCAGGCCGGCAAATCCACGGGGCGATTTGACCTCATCCTCTCGGTCACAGACACAGGACCGGGAATCGAACGGAACCATCTGAAGATTATATTCGACTCCTTCAGACAGGTAGACGGGCATTTAAAGAAAAACCACGGCGGAACCGGACTGGGCCTAACCATCTGCAAGCGTCTGGTCCAGGCCATGAACGGAGAAATAAGTGTCTCCAGCACACTGGAACAGGGCAGTCGGTTTGAGGTCTGTTTAAAGGATGTGGCTGTTTCAGGGACTAAAACGCCTGAAACAACCCTGACCATCGGGCATGATCTGATTTTCAAAAAATCACTGGTCCTTGTGGTGGATGATGAAACATTTAACCGCTACATGCTCAGCGAACTGCTCATCAAATTGAACCTGGATGTAATCGAGGCTAAGAACGGTGAGCAGGCCATTGCCATGGCAAAAAAAGAACAGCCGAATATCATTATTATGGATATCCGGATGCCGGTTATGGATGGAAACAAGGCAACAGGCGCCCTGAAGACAGATCCTGCCACAAAAGATATTCCTGTTCTGGCCCTTACCGGAGACCTGGTGTCCCTGCCCGGAAGCCCTTCCGCCCCTGACGGGTATGACGGATACCTGGCCAAGCCTGTGGAACTGGATGCTCTCCTGACTCAGTTGTCACGGTTCCTTGAAACCTGTGCAGTTGACCAGCCCCCTCCTCCCCGGCCTGTGGACTTTCTGGACAATCTTCGTATAGAAGAAATCACAAATCCCAAATCTCTGGCCCATCTCCTGGAAACCGAGTTTCTTCCCCGCTGCCACGCCTTTGATGAATCACTGGTGATCAGCCGGGTGACCGACTACGGAGAACATCTGCTGAGTACAGCAGAAAAACACAATTTAAAACCCCTGGTCAAATTCAGCCAGGATCTGCTGGAAAGCGCTGCAGTTTTCGATATCACACGTATCAAAAACAATCTCAATAACCTTCCCGGCTTGATCCGGGATATCATCCATTATCTTAAAAAGGAAAACAAATAATCTGGCCCCGATAAAGACCCCGAAATTCGGCAGCGAATGGTTCCCGGACTTAGTCCGGGTTAGGCGTATTTAGTGTGGCCATTACCCTGCTCCTCGGTGTCATTCTTTAAAAAATACCAAGACGGTTCATTTCCCCTTCAAGGTCTGCAATGGTATCCAGATCATCGGCCATGATAATGGCGGCAAAATCACCGGTTTTGTCTAACTTGTCACAATTATAGGGGAAATAGGCAGAGGCGTTTTTGCCGTCATATAGAATGGAACCGGTTTTCCGTACCAAATGCTCAAATGAACTAGGGGTTGTTTTGACTTTCATAGATTTCCAGCAGCGAACAGGTCCGGTTAGGGCTTCGATCCGTTCAACAATAAGTTTTACGTAGGATGAGCCGTTTAACCGGGCATTGTTTTCCACAGGAAAAACACCGAAATCCGTTTCAATATAGTCGATTCCCACCAAACCGACATAGCCTGAATCCGCCATTTGCCTTGCGAGTTTAAGTGTGATGGATTGAACGGGCTCCCAATCAAAAACAGGCATGCTATCGGTTTTAATACTGCCCAGGTGCCAAAGATCTAAGAGCATCTGATTGACCATACCGGTATCAATAATCTCTTTTTTTCTGCTAACCAGCCATTGGCCGCAGGGAGAATGCCGGGCAGTTAAAAAGGGCTCGACAATCAGTTTTTCGATGCCGAGCTCCTGCCATTTGCTATAAAGCGCGTGCAGATCTGTTCCATCTGTTTTATAGACCATGGACACTCCGGTATTATCCATGGTTGCCCTTGCCAGAACCCGGGAATGCCGGGAGAGATATCCCTCTACAATGCCTTGAAGCTCTTTAAAATTTTCATTTGAATCAGGCGCCATGTAAAAACAGGTATCCTCAACCACCGGAATATCAAGATCTCTGCAGAGTTGTTTAAACAGAGATTTTTCATTATATTGAAACGTCAGGGAGGCCCGAGCACCGAAAAGGTCCGCACCAATGACCCGGGCAGCCTCATTTTCCGAAGGCCCTGAATACCAGGGCAGGTAAACAGGCCGTTTACCCGTCTTTTCAATCATGGCCAGCACCGGTTCAGGATCGTTTATTATCAGTTCCGAAACCAGTTTTCCGGGCTGATCCGCCCCATAGGCCACCACATGATCCGTTCCAAGGGACAGGGACCTCAACCAGGTATGGTATTCAGTGTCAAGGGGATGATTAAGAACCACAACATCATCTTCCGTGGCGCAGGCCAGGGCCCGGTCGGATTTTGAAGAAATATGCCCTACCGCCTGTGTAAATTGAGACAGATTATCCGCACCATGCACTAAACATTCATCAGCACTATCCAGCATGGATTCCCTGAAGGTCATATCATTGTCCATCGTTTTGGCTCCTCATATCAATTGTTGTTTTCTTCATCAATTCGTCGGTCCGAAAAATTAAATCAAATTTTTTGCATAGAGGTTAAAATAATCCCCTTTGTACTCCAGCAACTGATGATGATCCCCTGTTTCCACTATTTCCCCATTTCTCAGAACGATTATTTCATCTACATTTTTAA
>PIVQ01001152.1 GCA_003354055.1 Desulfobacteraceae bacterium
AATACCCAGGGAAAAACCAACCTGGTTAAGGAGGATCTTGACTTCAGGGTGGAGCCCAAGGTGGTGGCCACCTTAAAGGGCCAGGGCGACAGCAAAGACCGGTCCGGTCTTTTGATTCCACTGCTGATCACCGGTACCTATGCCGAGCCCAAGATCCGTCCGGATCTCAAGGCCATGATCGGTGGCCAGGTGCCTGATGCAGACAATATCAAAAAGCTGATTAAAGGCGATGATGGCGGAGAATCTACAGAAGACAAGGCCAAGAGTCTGATTAAAGGCCTTTTTAACTGATGTTTGGGGAGTATGAGATGAAGATAAAAATTCCGGCCATATTTGTTGTGGCAGTCGGTCTCATCATCGGCCTTGCGAATAACCCGCTGACCGGTCCGGCCCTGGCAGGAAACTCCTGGCTGGACCAGGGCAGTAAGCTTCTTAAGTCACTTGATGTTGACGAGAAAACTGTTGAAACTGCCACAGGGTTGTCCATGTACGAAATTGTGGCCGGACTGAAACAGGCACTGGAAAAGGGGGCCGCGGCTGTCGTCAGTCAGTTGAGCGCCCAAAACGGTTTCAACACGGATAAAAATGTTCACATTCCCCTGCCGGAAAACCTGTCTATGGTCAAATCTTTGCTGGACAATGCCGGGTTCGGGGCCTATACAGATGATGTGGAATTGAAGTTGAACCGGGCAGCCGAAGCTGCCACTCCCAAGGCGAAGTCCCTGTTTCTGGAGGCCATTTCCCAGATGAAGTTTGAAGATGCCAAGGCCATTCTGGACGGGGCGGATGATGCGGCAACCCGGTATTTCAAGGAAAAAATGTCACCGGGTCTTTCCGCTGCCATGACCCCGGTGGTCGACCAGACCCTGGACCAGGTCGGCGCGGTCCAGGCCTATGATGCAATGATGGGGCAGTACAAGACCATGCCCTTTGTACCGGATGTCAAAGGGGATCTCTCATCCTATGCCGTGGAAAAGGCTATGGACGGCATCTTTTTTTATTTGGCACAGGAGGAAAAAGCCATCCGGGAGAATCCGGCGAAACGGACTACGGAGTTGCTGCAAAAGGTGTTTAATTGATCTGAGGCACAAAATCATAAATAAATCATCCATAATTATAAAAATGCATTTTGTGCCCTGTTTGAGCTGATATTGAAGTTCAGCTCAAATTGGGGTGATTTTAATTTGAGACTGGGCCTGACCTTTAAATTCATTTGATTTGGAAAGGAAGATGCTGATGGTGGAATTCGGATTTCTGGGGGCAGCCGGTGAGGTTACCGGCTCCATGCATGTGGTGGATACGGGAGATGATAAAATTTTACTGGATTGCGGCATGTTTCAGGGCCGCAGAAAAGAAACCCGGGAAAAGAACCGGACATTCCCTCTGGACCGGTCGAAGATCACCTCCATGGTCCTCTCCCACGCTCACATTGACCATTCCGGCCGGATTCCCATGCTCACCAGGAACGGATTTTCCGGCAGGATTGTGACCACCCGTCCCACAAGGGCTGCTCTTGATTATATGCTTCTGGATTCCGGCCATATTCAGGAGTCGGATGCTCAGTACCTGAATTACAAATCGTTGCGGACTTTTATGTATCAGATGGAGCAGTCCAAGGGGAATCAGAATATTTCCAACAAAGAAAAGTCAAAGATTAAAAGTCTGCTGAAAAAAAATCCCTATGACCTGGATGTGGGTGCCATTGCCCATTTTCAGAAAGAACATGGTCTTCCTGTGGTGACCCCGTTGTATACCCAGGAAGAGGCCAGGCAGTCCCTGA
>PIVQ01000362.1 GCA_003354055.1 Desulfobacteraceae bacterium
TTGTATTCATAGGGCTCTCTTCTTCCGGATAAAACCTGGCACAAGATATAGGGGGTGGCCGGGACGGTATCTGGGAAGGCCGTAACGTTTCCTGCCATGGGATTTGTTTTAGGAATATTTTCCGGGAATCGCTATAGTTGTCCGGATTTTGCCTTTTTGACAGGTACTTTTGTTTCAGCCATTTTTCGGATCTCTTGTTGGGTAAGCATTATCTGGGCTTTTAAAACGGATTCTTTTTGTTCAGCCAGGGTTTTCGCCTGGTGAATCGTTTTTTCCGCGTCCCGGAAACAGCCCTGCAGGGCCAGGGTGTGTGCCAGATTGTTCATGGCGCCCAGGTGTTCAGGGTCAGTTTTCAATGCCTTTCTAAAATAGTTTTCAGCCTCGGCAAGGCTGCTTCTTTTCAGGGCATTATTGCCGGCCGCAAATAGGAGTAGGCTGTCGCCGGGCCATCTTCCAAGGGCAGCCCGAAAGGCCTGCATGGCCTCAAAAGGATCGGTCGCGTTTTCAAAGGCGGTAAGCCCCTGTATGTAACGCTTTGGGTCCGCGTTTTCAGGCAGCTCACCCGGTCGGAGGACCACCATGCCCCATGCGCCCGGTCTCAGCCAACTCATGAGAAAAAGCCGGGTCTTCATGAGGTGCCGTTTGTCGGTTCCCGACCGAAGAATGACTTTTTCATCGGGCGCAAGTCCGATAACCACGGCATAGTGATAGGCAGGCAGCTGTTCAAGACCGTAGTTTTGCAAAACCAGTACCGGCCTTTCCGCCGCAAGCTCAGCAGTCAGGGCGTTGAACTCAGGATCAATGACATATGGAATTCGTCCGAAGGTACGTGCGGCAGCCAGAAGCTCCGGCTGGAAGCTGCCCTGCCTCTCCGGTACATAGGTGAGGGGGACAAGCATTTGAGGGGTGACTTGAACACCAGTGGCCGCAAGTATCATGGCCAGCGATGCCGGGCCGCACTGATACTTCTCCTGGGGGAAGAAAGGGGTGTCCACAAGGTCCGGGTAGTCCTTTAGATTAACAGGCGGATACTTGGCGGCGCAGCCGAAAAACTGCCAGACCAGCAGCCATATCAACCCGCCGTATCCAAGGGCGCGTATAGGCATTTTCCCTACAACCGGTTGAATATATTGGTGACACCGACCATTTCCAGAACAACCAGAACGATGAGCAGGACGCCGAGAACGGCCAGCACATTTGACCCGGCAGGCAGATCGTCCATTTTCTGCTGCATTTCAGCTAGTTCGGCCTGGCTCAAAGACCCGATTCGCCGACGGGCATCTTCAGGGTCAACTCCCAGGGAAACCAGTTGTTCCTGAACGTCCCGGCGCTCAAGTAGGGTCGCAATCTTTTCGGTGGTGATATTCTGTTCCCGGTCGATATAGACAGAGGTGTCGATCAGGGCTGCCCGGGCCGCCGGCACCAGGCTCGACGTATAGAAAAACATGGTTGTCAGAAAACAAATGAAAAATCTGTATTTTGCTGTTTGCATTTACTTTATCTCCTAAGGTTATTGGGTTCTTCCACAAATACAGGGCCGCGGCCCGACTCCCTTTGCAGAGCAAGGGGTGTGCCATGATTGTAAGCTTTCGATTCTAAAGGTTTTTTTGTTTTTTGGTTGTGTAGAACCAGGGGGCAGGTTACAAAAATTTCATCCGGGAATACGTTTTTTTCCGGTTCTCGATCCTTAAATTGGAAGTTTGATAATAAATTTAGTACCTTTTCCTAAAACGGATTCAACTTCCATTTTGCCTCTGTGATCATCAACAATAATAAAATAAGAAACAGATAGGCCTAATCCGGTACCTTGATCAACACTTTTGGTTGTAAAAAAGGGTTCAAAAATTCGTTTTCGTGTTTCCTGGTCAATACCAGGTCCATTATCCTCTATCTCAATACAAGCCATTTTTGATAGTTTACGAATACGAATTATTATTTCAGGGGTATAATTTCGATGCTGCTTTAGACTCATCGCCTCAGAAGCATTTTTTATTATATTGAAAAATACTTGTTGTATCTTGCTTCCTTCACATAGAACGGAAGGGATATTAGAGCCGTATTGCCTGATTATCTCAATTTGTTTGAAATCATATTTTTTTTTGAGATCGTAATCATTTTGTGCAAGCTCAATTGTATTATCAATTAGTTCGTTGATTTCATGCTCGTTTCTGACCGAATCACTTTTTTTTGCAAAACTCAGCATGTTTTGAATAATTTTTGCGGCACGGATACCGGCCTGATTAATACTCGCAAGTTGATCTAAGATCCCTCGCTTTTCCATGAATTTATTTATAACAGGCATTGAGGTACCTAATTCTCGGGCAATCTTATTATTCGCAGGTAAGTCCGTTGTAAGCCTGTTATGAATGACCTGTGCGTTTTGCATCATACCGGCCAATGGATTATTTAGTTCATGGGCCATTCCTGCTGCAAGACCTCCGACGGACATCATTTTTTCTGACTGAATCATCATCTCTTCATTTTTTTTCTGGAAGGTAATGTCATTTACTAAAGAGGCAACTCCCGTCACATTGCCATCAGTATCTTTCAACGTTGTATTGTACCAGTCACAAAGAATTCGTCTTCCGGCTTTGGTAATATTTTCGTTGGTACTTCGCTCTCCTCCGCAATCGTTTGATAACTCCTGGAACGTGTCTTGAACAACATCTTTAACCTCTTCGGAAAGTATCAATTCAATCGCATGTTTTCCAATGGCCTCTTCCCTTGTATAGCCAAATATCCTTTCTGCCGCAGGGTTCCATTCCAGTACTTTAAAATGTAAATCCCACGTGATTGCTCCTATCGGTGTGTTCTGAAGATGAATTGACAGTTGATGTTCACTTTCTTTTAGTGATTCCTGTGATTTCTTATGAGACATAATCTCATGGTTCAATTTTTTGTTGGAGTTTCTAAGTTCTTCAGTCCTACGATTGAACCAAAACGCAAGATCGCCAATTTCATTTTTTGGCGTTTCCGGCAAAGTTACCAACTGCTCACCTTGACCCCGCACTGTTCTGATTAATTGTTTGGTCATGTCTCTTAAAGGCATTATAAGTATATATCTAAGGTATAAATAAGCTATAAATACAGACAGCAACATCCCAATTGAAAGGTATATAAGAATTTGCTGCGAAATGCGATTTGCAACCTTTGTAACCTGGGTTTGAGAGGATACAATCACAATTTTCCAATAAGTTTTGGGCATTAAAAAAAACGATGCAACTGCCGGCTCATTCAATAGAAAATCATTTTCAATGGTAATCGGTTTGAAATTTGTTGAAATCAATTTCCCGGAAGGTCTGATAAACATGGCGACGATCAATTGTGCCTCGTGAAGATTAATTTGGTAGCTTTCAGAAGCAATGGCTTGTGCCAGTTCATTATTGGAACCTACATCTTGTAAACTCTGGTCGAGAATTTGCCTATTCATCACTTCTAATGCCATAGCAATTTTTAAAAATTGAGGCTCCTTTTCTGATAACTGCGTGACATTAATAAATTCTTCTACTTTTTTTGAAAGTTTCGCAGGTGTTTTTACATAGGACTGATCGGGAAAAGATAAGAATTTATTGTTCCTGTCAACCGCGAATATATACCCGTTAAAAACGGTGGCTTCTTTATCTAAAAAAATTTTTAAATCATTCAACTTCAGGTCAACAGTGCTGACACCGCTAAATTTTTTGCCGTCAAAGATCGGTATAGTCGTGGTTACCATCGGTTCATTTGAATAGGGATCAATATATGATTGTGACCAGTAGGTATCAGTCTTTTTTAGATACCTGGCCGGTACATACCACTCTTCTAAGTGATAACCCGGACCGTCAAGGTCATTATAGTCATTAAAGTAAACAGGGGTGTTTTCAGCGCCATACCCCCAGAAAAAACTCCTGCGTTCTACTTCCGGATCAAATACATATGGTTCAGGCCAGATTCCACCACCAGCGACTTTTACATGTGACTCTTTTCCATAGAGGATTTGTGAAACCGTTTTTTTGTATAATTGTTCGTCTTTAGGTATTGTTTCAGCAATATTTGCTAAGGATTTTGCCAGTGCCTCTGCATAATTGATACGTTGCCCCAATTGTTCGACAATTGTACGTCCCTTCTGTTCAATATATCTATAATTTTCTTGGATCATTAATGATTTACCGATTGTCTGAACAACGACAATAATGATGACAGCGCTGGCAAGCATTAAAAGGATGAACAAAAGATTGATTCTGAACTGAAGTGTTTTATGCACTATAAATCGTGAGCGATTTTTGTAATCTTGTTTTGGATGATTCTCGGCTTTCCGGTTTAGTTGCATTTTTTCACTCTTTTGAAATTAGTGCGATGTAATTTCCTCAATCACATCTCATCAGTGGAAAAAAATAACTGAGTTTCCAGTATTAAGCAGAGCAACTTTTAGTGCAGGTTCATTATTCTATTCATATTATATTAAAAAAAAATGATATGCAAAAAAATCTTTAATTACGGTTCCTCACAAGTACCTGTGTCATGAGTTCTGAGTCAGACCCGGCGACCCGGCACTCATACCATAATCGCATATAACTCGTCAGTATTGGGTTCAGCGCCAGAGCTCGCACACCGGGGTGTCCTGCGAAAACTGATCCGCCACCTGGGCCATGAAAAGTTCTGCCGTGGACAGGGCATCGGTCAGGGCATGGTGGGGACGGTATCTGGGAAGGCCGTAACGTTCCCTGGCATGGGAGAGACGGAGAGACGGACTGTTTTTATCCCCCATCCACCGCTGGATAAAGTTGGGGCGGTAAATGGGATGTTTTCGGGATTCCAGTTCCATAGTATCGATGGCAGGGAATTCCAGAGGTTCGCCGATAAGGTCCATGGTGGCTTTGTTCAGGAATCCCCGCTCAATCCTGCAGTAATGGGCGATAATGACATTGCCGGCCATGGCTTTGAGCACATGACTCAGGGTGTCTCCGAAGCCCGGGGAGGTTGCAAGGTGGGTATGGGTGATGCCGTGGATGGTGCTCATGGGATCTTCAGGGTTTTCATCCGGACGGATGGTCCAGTTCCGGGCGTTGCTGCAGGAGATCCTATTATAGGTATGGGAGATGAATCCGATACTGACAATAGCGTCCTTTTCCGGATCCAGACCGGTTGTCTCAAGGTCCAGGGCCAGAAAATTCACCTGGCTGATCGGGGTATGGGGTTGAACCTGGAAGGCCTTATAAAAATCTTTTAGCCCGGGATTCATTGATTCATAGGCCAGCCGGGAAAACCGGCTTTTCCAGTCGATAGGCGTCTGGGTTTGGGATCTACCGAACATTTGTTATTTTCTTTCGGATTTAGTGGTGGCCGGTTTTGATACCTGCATGCCCGGGTGGGCATTGTACCGGTACCTGAGAAAGGACTGGGCCTGGGAAACCACCTTAAAGGCATCTTTGAGATGGCGGCGTTCAAAGGATGACAGGCGTTCCGGTCTGACATTGTTATCCGGTTTTTTCCCGCTTTCCACCTGTCTTGCCTGATGGCGGATCCGGACCATGGAGATGAGTTCCAGGGCATCCAGAAGATCATCGCCCACCCCTTCGGCCAGCAGGGTGGTCTGTTTGATCTGGTCCAGTCGGTTTTCGGTATTGACCTTTGATGCACCGCAGGCCAGGGCATGAACCCGGGCAAGGTCGCTTATGGGGGCAGTACCGCGGCGTTTGAGGTTAAAAGTGTTCTTATAGTCACCATCCGGCTCCAGAACAAATTTGCGGAAAAACCCCAGAGGTGGCTTTCGAAGCAGGGCATTTCTGGCCAGGCAGGCCAGAAACCGGGTATTATCTTTTGCCTTTTCCCGGACCAGGCTTTTTAGGACCTTGGCAAATCCGGTTTCGCCGAAAATGCCTTCCAGGTCAAAAAAGATGGATGCATGGAGCAGGGCTTCCGGGTCCGGATTATCGATCCAGTCGGTAAAGTATGATTTCCAGACCGACAGGGGCTTGCGCCATAGTTCGTTGGTCGCCATGATATCCCCTGTGCAATAGGGGAATCCGCTAAGATCCAGTCCGTCACTTAGAAATTGTGCAAGCGCTTTGAAATAGTCATCGTGGAGATCCGGGTCAAAGCTGTCATCTATAACAAAGGCATTGTCCTGGTCTGTTACCAGGGTGAGTTCGTCCCGGGCCATGGAGCCCATTACTAAAAGACAGTATGGCACCGGAGGCGGGCCCAGCTGTTTTTCACCCAGCTGGAGCAGTCGTTGGGATATGCTGACTGCGATGCGTGACAGGGCGGCTCCGATGGTGTGGGAGTTGGCATCCTCACCGATCAGCTGAATAAACAGCTGCTGGATACTTCCGGCCATGGCTGCCAGGTCTTCTACTGTTTTTTGGCGGAAGATATCCCCCACAATAAAGACGGAGCCATAGGAGGCATACTGCATCAGGTCGGATACTGTTATAACGCCTATGGGGGTATCATTTTCCAGAATGGGCAGGTGGTGAAGGTTGTGGCGCATCATGGTGAGCATGGCCTCAAAGGCAAAATCTCCTGCCTGGTGGGTGACAATGTCTCTGGACATGATTTCGGACACAGGGGTGGACAGAGGAAGTCCTTTGGCAATGGCACGTTTGCGTAAATCCCGGTCCGTGATCAGTCCGGCAATGGGATCTTCATTGCTGTCTTCAGAGATAAGGACCAGGGAGGAAACCCGGTTCCTTGTCATGATGAGCGCCGCTTGCCTGAGGGAAACCGAAGGGGCTGCCGTGATGATTTCACTGTGGAGCAGGGTGCGCAGCTTTGAAAACATCAGAGGATTCCTGCTTTGCTGGCCGGTCTGCTCCATGGCGGTCTGAAGCCTGGTACTGTGATCTTCCTCCATGAAATCGGCAAACCTGTCATGTTCATCGCAAAGCAATTGGAATTGTTCGTCAGGGATGAGGTAGACCAGGGTGTCTTCAATGGCCTTGGCCGGGTATCTGACCTTTTTTTTGCGCATCAGGGCAAATTGCCCGAAACACTCCCCTTCTCCCATGCGGGTGAGCAGTTCGCCACTGCTCCTGAAAATTTCAACTGCGCCTTTGCGGATCACGTAAAGATCCTGCGCCTCCTGCCCTTTTTCAAGAATCATGGTACCGGCCTGGAAATAGGCCACCTGAATAAACGGGACAATGTCATCCACCACTTTTCTGGGCAGGTTCCGGAACGGGGGGTGGGCAAAGAGATGGTTCCGGATTTCAAATAGTTCTGTTTCCATAGGTGTATCCTAA
>PIVQ01001153.1 GCA_003354055.1 Desulfobacteraceae bacterium
TTGATTATGATATAAGTGTGGGCTGTTACCAACCGTAGAATGGTATAAAAAAGGACCAATATGAAACAGATTAAAGGTTGGCTGAAACAACAAACTCCGAAAGCACCCAAAATTGATGTCCAGTCTTTTATCGATAATATTGACAAAGGGGTCTTCAGGGTGGATCCCAGAAATGAAGCTTGGGTATTGGTCAACCCTCCGATTTTCCGTATGCTTGGATATGATACCCGAAAAGAATTTTTGAAAATCCCGTTTACAAATCATTTTCATAGGCCTGCCCATGCCAGACGAATGCTTGGGTTGTCCCAGGTAGAACAGGACCGTTATCATGCCCAAATTCCCATGGTAACCAAGGATGGTACGATCCTGCAGGTTGTGGTCAACGCTGTTGCCAATGAGGACTCGCCAAAAGACCGATGGATCGACGGCACCTTTGAAACCATCACAGATCTTACAAGCTCTTTTGAAACCATCACAGATCTCATAAACAATCTTGAACGGATGAAACGCCTCAATGCCGCTTACGAAAGCTTTGTACCGCAAAAATTGTTAACAGGGCTGGGAAAAGACAATATCGGCGAGGTTCGGCTCAATGACAGAAAGCAAAAAAAGATGACGATACTCTTTTCAGATATCAGATCCTTTTCAAGCCTTTCAGAACGTATGAGCCTGGAAGAGAATTTTAATTTCATAAATTCTTATTTAAGCTGGATGAGCCCTTGTGTGAGACGGAATAACGGCTTTATAAATAAGTATATCGGTGATGCAATCATGGCCCTTTTCGACGGGGATGCCGATGATGCATTAAGGTGTGCCATTGAGATGCTCAATGAGTTAAAACAATTCAACAAGGGGCGAGAGAGGGCTGGTTATCGATCCGTGGAAATCGGTATCGGACTCAACACAGGAACCTTAATGATGGGCACAGTGGGTGTGGTCGGTCACATGGAGGGAACTGTCATTGGAGATGCCGTGAATGCTGCTGCCCGTATGGAAGCATTGACCAAAAAATATCAGGCACCGCTTCTCATCAGTGAGCACACCTATCACGCACTTAAGGAGCCGCATAAATTTTCCACCCGTTTTGTGGACAGGGCTCTGGTCAAAGGACGCAATGAACCGATTGCCATTTATGAAGTATTTGATGCCGACCCGCCGGACCGGTTTGAATTGAAATCCGACAGTAAAGCTACATTTGAATCTGCCATGTATCATTTCCTGTATCACGACATGGAGCAGGGGCAGCAAATGCTCAAGCAACTGCAAGACAGATACCCTGGCGACCCCGTGCTAAAACGATATGAGGCATCCCAGGCCGACACGCTCAAACAGGATATTTCACCCTGGAAAAACAGAGACCAGTCTGAACTAAAAGATGAGCTGATCTGTGATATACCAATACTGGATGATGATCATGTAGAGTTGTTTTGTCTGACCGAAGAATTAATGGAGAACGTTAAACGAAACCGATCGGACGATATCTTTATAAAGGGCTTGATTACCCTTAGAACAAAAGCCTCAAGACATTTCCAGATGGAAGAGGAGATGATGCGCCAGAGTAACTATCCGGAAATAGACTACCACATCAATCTTCATGATGGATTTCTAAAAAATATAGAATCCATCCTTGATATCCAGGCAAATATCCAGCAGGAGCAGCAGGAAATTCCTCTCCACTTGCTGCTTAGAATCGAGACATTATTTGTGGAGTGGCTGGTCAATCATGAAATTGTCGCAGACCGGCATTACATCTCCTCTTTGATGAGTTATTTATAGG
>PIVQ01001154.1 GCA_003354055.1 Desulfobacteraceae bacterium
TTATAATAGGAACATTCTTATTCTTTTTAATATTATTTTTTATACAATTTGGTATGAATGCAAGAGAAATAAGAATTAATTAAGTAACACATTCAATATTGGTAGGATTCAGCAACATTTCATTAGTTATTAATTTCTATCAACACCTTAACATTGTAGCATTATTGTGTTTGGTAAGTAAAAATCAATTAATTTTCATTATTTTTTAATAGCACAATAGGAAAATATGGTATTATTAATTAATTTATTGGTTTTCATAGTTGTCAATAGATAATGGATAATAATTCTGTTCTTAAATGCAAACAAAAAAGCTATTTGAGTACTTTTACCATTTGTATCTTTAATAATAATAAAAGATCCATTATTCTCTATTTACATCACTGTGTTCATTTATTGAGTTCTTATTAATATTCTAACTATTTATTCTTATTAATTAAAGATAAAATAGATTCTAAAGTATTATATTATTTATTTTACTACATGTCATATTTTATTAATTTCATCTTTATTGGAACAGTTAATCCAATTTATAATATGAACATTTCTATTTATCAACTCAATCGTCCTCTTAATAATAGCATTAATTTAAGATATAATAATATCGTATCTTCTTTTTCTCTTTCTATTATTATGTCTTATTCTTTTATGCCTTCGAATCTAAATAATACATCTATATAATCATAATATAATAATTAAGTATATTTATATTTACATTAATTAGTTCTTCTAATACATTACTATCTTTAGTTTTATTAATAATAATATAGATAATAATATAATATTAATGTTAAAATAGTTTTGTAATTAAAATAAATGAAAAAGTTATTGTTATTTCTTCATCCTCCATATTCACTTACCATATTTCCCATTCTATCTTGCATAAAAGCATTTTCTGTATCAATATTTCGAGTCTATGAATAGTTGCATTTGAATATTACACAAATAGAACATCAGAATCTAAAATAAGTCTTATATTAAAAGTAAATCTCATTAAATTATATATTTTTATAAAAGCCAATGATTAAAGTGAAGAGCTAATATTACATGAAAATAAAAGAAGACATTATTAAGACATTCATTATTATTAGTAAAATATTATTATTTAGTTTTTGACTTTGCAAGTTAAGAATATATAAAATAATAAGAATTAAGACATTATATTTCTAAAAACATATTATCTAAATATCATCTAATAAAGAATAATATTGCATTAAAATTATTCATAGAATCAAGTATTAAATCTAAAGTTATTAATAATATTATATATTTTCTATTTTTAAATACATTTTTAATATTTCTATTATTTAAAGATATTGAATTAATAAAATAATTAATAATTCTTCTTTATACTTTATTCTTTTCATTTTATGTTACATTATAAAGTTATGATATCTTGTAATATAGTTATCTTTTTAAATATCTACTTCATATAGTACATTAAGCAAAAAACCATTATTGTGTGGATATCCATAAAGTTCAGCTGATTCATTGATAAACATATTCTTCGTGTACCTAATCCATCTATTGTTCCTATTATATTGAGAATGTTCAATTGACATACAACTATTCTTATTCATTATGGAATTATAAAATAAAGATAAGATAATTTAGTAAAAAGACCTGTTATAGATAAAACTGTAGATGGTGGTGTAAATGCAGGATGAACAGGTAGTAAAAATAGTGTTGTAGCAATATTGGAAGTACATAAAATAACATATTTTTAATAAACTCAACATTATTTATTGCACATTATGCATATTTGGCAGTTGATCATTAT
>PIVQ01001155.1 GCA_003354055.1 Desulfobacteraceae bacterium
GACCACCACACCTGCCACCCCCAGCATGCCGAAAAAGGAAAGAATGCTTAAAGGGTATCCCATGATCCGATGGCCGAATGCCGCTCCCACAAAGCCGAATGGAATGACGGACATGATGACAAAGGGCTGCCAGTAGGACTTTAGGGGGATGGCCAGCAGGGCATAGATGGCCAGGCAGATAAAGATGAAGGCTTTTATCATACCGCTTTTGATTTCCCCGATTTCTTCAAGTTCTCCTGCTCCTCTGATCTCAAGACCGGGATAGCGGCGTTTCATTTTCGGCAGAATCTCCGTATTGATTTGCTCAAAAATTGCTGAGGGGCTGGTTAGTTTTTTATCGATGGAGGCCTGGATGGTGGTGGTCTGCCGCCTGTTTTTCCGATGGACGGCCCCTGGTGCGGTTTCTGTTTTGATGGATGCCATGGCCGGCAGGGGGATCCATTGCCCCTGGGGAGTGCGTATCCTGAAGGCCATAAGATCTCCCACATACCGCCTGTCTTCCTGTTTATAGTTGAGAAATACCTTGATTTCACTTCCCCTGCGCAGGAATCGTTGAACCTCCAGGCCGCCGAAGGCATCCCCGATCTGGGCGGCCAGGTCAGCAATGCTCAGGCCCAGGTGGCGGGCCAATGGCTTGAGGGTGAGGCGGATCTGGGGCAGGCCGGAGGTCAGATCCGAATGGATGTCGTTGAGTCCTTGAATTTTGGACAGAGCCATGACCAGTTCACATTCGGCCTGCTTGAGCAGGGCCTGATCCTGAACGGAAAGGTTGAGGGCAAATCCACCGCCGGTGTCAAAAGATCCGGAAAAAGTCAGTTTGCTGACGCCTTCCAGGGTTCCTGTCTGTTTTCGCCAGGCTTTGAGGGTCTCCATGGTTTCGATCTGTCTTACCTTTTCCGGCTGCAGCTCTGCCCAGATCTCCACCTCATGGACATCATTCAGGCTGGACATGATCTTGGCTATAGGGGGAAGCTTTTGGCCTGTGCGGGCCATCACCCCCCGGTTTACCTCCCTGGCAGCCGCTTCAAGCCGGTCCAGGTTTTTACGGGTCAGGTGGAGAGGGCTGCCCTTGATCATCGTAAGGTTTACCGTGATAAACTGGCCAGGTACTTTCGGAAAAAAAACAGTCCGGATCTCCTGTCTGTAGATCATTCCCATGCTGATGACGGCAAGGCCGGTGAGGGCTGCCAGGGCCGAATACCGATGAGCAATGGCCTGTTTCAGCACCGGGACGTAGATGCGGTGGTTGGCAAGATTCAGGCTTCGCTGGGCAAAGGATTGGAGCCTGGTCCAAAGCCGGGCCACAATGCCTGGCGTTTTTGCGGAGTCCGGCGTCAGCGGAACTGACGTAAGATGAGACGGTAGTATTAGCTTGCTCTCGAGAAGGGAGACCCCGAGGGAGGTGATGACCACCAGGGAAAAACCTGCAAAGATCCGGGCCAGATCGTTGTCGATGAGTAAAAGGGGGAAAAAGGCGGTCATGGTAGTGGCACAGCCGAATATGGTGGCAGTGGAGACCCGTGTGACACCTTTCAGGGTTCCTGCAACCGGATCGGCAATTTTTTGACGCTCTTCAAACACACTTTCCCCCACGACCACGGCATCATCCACCAGAATTCCCAGTACAATGATTAATCCGAATGTGGTTATGTCGTTGAGAGAATGATCCAGAAATCGTGGCCCCAGAAGGGTGAGGGCGCCACAGATGGAAATGGGGATGCCCATGGCCACCCAGAAAGCCAGGCGAATGTTTAAGAACAGGGCCAGGAGAACAAA
>PIVQ01000017.1 GCA_003354055.1 Desulfobacteraceae bacterium
TCAGCAGGAACCGTGTCCGCACCAGCCGGTGCAATTACCAACCTGAACACCAACAGAACGTATGTACAAAGGACCCCGACCTCTCCAGTAGATGCCACCAATAAAAAGTATGTGGATGGTGAAATAAGCTCTTTACAGTCACAAGTTACTGCCTTGGGGGCGTCTTCTGGTTGCCCAAGTGGATTTTCGTTTCAAAATATTCTTTATCTTTCATCAGGACAAAGATATACAGGCTGGATTTGCGTAAAAAATCCTTCTAAATTTTATAGCCCTGGCTCGAGTGGCAAAACATACGATGGAGGTATTAATTGATTTTTTTAATATTAAAAAAGAGTTATTGATAAAAATCCTTCTTTTTTTGAATGTTATCATATTAAATATGGCGATAGCTTTAGACTCCTTTCTTTTGAGTGGTCATATCAATTTATCTAAATAAACGGCCCGAGAGAATGCCAACATACTCTCGGGTTTAATTATAAAATTTTAAAATGAAGTGAGAATCATGAATAAACACATGTTCAGCACACTTAAAAAAGCTATCGTACTGGTTATCGTAACGTTATTTTTGAGTTATGGGACCGTCTGTGCAGAAACTGCTGGATTTGAAAATGACAGCACCGGCACCCCCTCAGGCACAGCAAAACAACCTGATATTAACCAAAGGGGTTCCAATATCATAGAAGTGGGCAACCTGGAGACCAGCAGTATAGATGCAGATTCCGCAACAGTGACAGGAGTAATGAGCGCCGGATCAGTGTCAACCTCTGGTGCGGTTTCCGCAAGTTCTGTGTCAACCTCTGGTGCGGTATCTGCTGGAACCGTATCCGCACCGAACGGGGCAATTACCAACCTGAACACCAACAGAACGTATGTACAAAGGACCCCGACGTCCCAAGTGGATGCCACTAATAAAAAATATGTGGATACGCAAGATAGTACTCTCAGTACCAGGATTTCGGCCTTGGAGTCCAGTTCTGGGGGAGGGATTTCACAGAAAAGCTCATACCATTCAAGCCAATGGAGAAATAACCTATCTACATGGACTATAACCGGCTTAACATCATATCAGCCTTTAATTATAACACTTGAACACACTAATTCAAATAACCTTGGTTATGGCTATTTCAATTGCAAAAGAGGTACAACGATGCACCCCCAGGTCCCTATATCTTTAAATACGGGTACTAATTACTCCGCCACTTTGATTCCGACATCATCAACAGTAACGCTCCTACTTAAAAACTTAGTAAATAGTCGGCTAAGAGCTTTTCAATAGTATCATGCCCCTCATAACAGAAAGGATTTTTTAATGAACAGAATTATAGCTATGAAGGTGTCAAACAATACAATGGCGGAGTTAATTAAGCAGGAGCTTAAGCTCAAAAGAGGTTAAGCGGGTAATAGCAAGTGGAGCTTGGGCGAATCCAAGTTCAATTTATGGACGTAAACTGGCCTTAGTTAGTTGTGGGTCCTAAAGGAAAAGGAAAACTATGATGAAAAAAAAGTTGAAGCTTATTGCATTATTGACACTGATCGGATTGTGCATGATTTCTCCGGTAATTGCTGCAGACTCCACCGGCACCCCTTCGGGCATAGCCAAACAACCTGATATTAACCAAAGGGGTTCCAATATCATAGAAGTGGGCAACCTGGAGACCAGCAGTATAGATGCAGATTCCGCAACAGTGACAGGAGCAATGAGCGCCGGATCACTGTCAACCGGGACGGTTTCCGCAAGTTCTGTGTCAACCTCTGGCACAGTGTCAGCCGGTACCGTCTCTGCACCAACTGGGGCAATTACCAGTTTGAATACAAACAGGACTTATGTCCAAAGGACACCAACCGCTGATGTGGATGCCACGAATAAAAAATATGTTGATGGCCAGTACGCGGCTTTGGCGTCTCAGGTCTCAGCCGTTGCCAATAGTGCTGGCGGTCAACGTGCTCCGTCTTATACAAAAAGAGTAGGATACAACAATGTGTATCAAAATTGCCCGTCAGGATATGCTTTAATTGTAAGCAGTCTGCATAGTGGAGTTAGAGGTGCGTCTAACGGTAATTATTATATTCATAAAGGTTTCTGCGTAAAGACATCCTACATTAGAGATGCCAATGTCGTATATGTTCGAGACAGCCCAAAACAATACAACGGCGGTTATAGGTAACGCCCAGGCGTGTGTAAGCGCATAAAAGAACTCTTGACCCAGGGGCCTAATCAAAAAAACTAATTACAGGATGATTAAGAATCATGACTAACAGCGTATTTACCACACTTCAAAAAGCAATTGTATTAGCTATGGCAATTTTTTTATTAATTGCGGTTTTGTATTTGCCGCCGACTCCACAGGTACCCCTTCAGGCACAGCAAAACAACCTGATATTAACCAAAGGGGTTCCAATATCATAGAAGTGGGCACCCTGGAGACCAGCAGTATAGATGCAGATTCAGCAACAGTGACAGGAGCAATGAGCGCCGGATCACTGTCAACCGGGGCGGTTTCCGCAAGTTCCGTATCAACCTCCGGGACCGTATCCGCACCAGCCGGGGCAATAACCAATCTGAATACAAACAGGACATACGTACAAAGAACTCCAACTTCCCCGGTAGATGCCACCAATAAAAGCTATGTGGATGGGAGTATAAACTCTTTACAGTCACAAATTAATACTCTGAGCTCTTCTTCTGGTTCTGGCTGCCCAAGTGGGTTATCTCTTTTAAGAATTTCTTGGGCAACTGCCATTGGAAATAGGATCACAAGATATAGTGGCTATTTTTGTGTTAAAGATCTTACCGTAAATAGTAGCGGCAATGACTATAAATAGTCGCACTGACCATAATTATGGTGGTCACTAAGTAAATTCAAGTGCTTACACTACAAGAAATAGGTGTCTGGGGCCTAAAAATTTAATCAACAGAGGATTAAGCTCATGATCGGAAACGTATTTAGCACACTTAAAAAAGTCATTGTATCAGCCCTGGCCATTTTATTTATTAATTGCGGTTTTGCTTTTGCCGCTGACAGTGCCAGTGTCACCCCCTCAGGCACAGCCAAACAACCTGATATTAACCAAAGGGGTTCCAATATCATAGAAGTGGGCAACCTGGAGACCAGCAGTATCGATGCTGATTCAGCAACAGTGACAGGAGCAATGAGCGCCGGATCAGTGACAGCCGGGGCGGTTTCCGCAAGTTCTGTGTCAACCTCTGGAACGGTTTCTGCCGGAACCGTATCCGCACCGACCGGGGCAATTACCAATCTGAATACAAACAGGACTTATGTCCAAAGGACACCCACCGCCGATGTGGACGCCACCAATAAAAAATATGTTGATGATGAAGACAAAATACTTTCATCTGAAATTGCTGATTTGGAGACTTTAGTTAATAATTTGGATACGGGGTCTCTGTCTGGATATGCGATTGCGAAAAAAGCAACCACAAGTAGGGGACATTATACCGTTTCAGTTTCTTGCCCATCTGGGAAAATTATTATAGGTGGCGGTTGCTCTCAATCGCCATCAACACACACGGCAATTGTTTCTAATTATCCGGTAAATAGTAGGACTTGGTCATGTAGAACCCGAGATATTGATACTTCATATAACAGAACAACAACTGTTTATGCGATATGTGTTTCTCAATGAATCCAGTTGATCCAAGATCCTTTTAGGGAACATTATTTCTTTCTATATTTTCCTTTATTTTTCAATTATGATAATTTGAAGGAAAATATAAGGCAAGGACATATGTAAAATTCACCCCGGCAAGTCCTAGCTAAGCTGCAAAATCTCATTAATGATTTCTTCGGTCACATCCTTGGCAGTTTCCAGGTTCGACGTTTCCGTGATCATATTCTTGCGGCTTTGCACGATGTCTTTAATCCCCCCGGGATACCTTTTGGCCAGCAACGTCAACGTTTTGAGGGTACCCAGTTTCTTATATAAAGGATTACGAACATTTCTGTCCTCTTTGGTCGAAGAAAATGCCCATAATGCCATTTTACCAAGGGTATTGGTCAAAAGCTGACATGCATACCCATTGGTATCTCGAACCTTGAACAATGCAAACATGGTTGCGCCCTGGGGCCTTGGTTGGCGCAGGTTCCGGATCGCATGCCAGGCAGACTCGTTTAACCCGAATGTTTCAACAATATAATTAACATCTATTTGTGTGCCGGCGCCTAAAACAAATATGCTTGTGGCAAGCTCCAGGATCGTTTTGGGAATATCCAAAATTTTTTGAGAATATAAACCAATATGCAGATCCCATTTTCGTGACTCTCTTGCGGCTGTTTTAAGATCATCAGTCAACTGCTTGGCAATGGCATCATCCACTATATACCGGTGGAGTTCATCATAGCATAAGCGCTTGGGTTGTCGCTCCAGATCCTGAAGTCTTTTAATATGGTATGGTTTATAAAGCTCTGGAACATAGTTTATATCACCAGGCTTCATAAAAAAATGCGAGGCACCGGCATGTCTGGCCAACATCAGCATAACCGATGTCTGTCGGTTTGCATCAGCACCGCCTTTCGGAGCAACCTCTTCCAGGTCAATTGAGACGATCTTTGTTTCATCTCCGATTTCAAACCGGGTCGGGTATTTCAAAATCGGATAAGCCTGAATCGCTTCAATGATAGAGCGCCAGAAATAATCGGGAACAGGTGTACCAAAAGGGGTTTTTTCATCTTTATACATACTGGCAACCCGTTCTGTTTTAACTAAAGCTGCAATGTCCGGGACTAACGGAACTGCATATCTTTGTGCAAGACTTGCTTCCCTGAACATCTCCTGTTTAAATAGAAACTTGGAGATTTCCCGCCATGTTGTTCTTTCGTCAGTGGGGATATTCAATCCCTCTACAAGTTCATCAATCATGGGATCCACCCCATGCGTATATAACTTTGGGTTAATCTCGTCAGAAAACTCTTCATACGCTGCCGTTATAGCCTTTCTGGCAATACCCGGGATGCCGTTTGGAGGTGCGGTATCTCCTAAGGGCGTTGCAAAAAGACACAGTAAATTGACAAGGAAACTAATATGCCTGTCAATTGGTTTTTGACACCCCAACGGCAGATCACAGGGATTGATGGAATAATCAGGATCCAACCGTAAGGAAAAGCTTTGGGCAATATGCTGCTGCTCCCTGGGTAACACTGATTGCAGCAAACGGATTAAGCCTTCAGATGATCCACCGATATCAAGAATCGTTAAATAGGGGAGAGAGGTAAGCCCAGGCTGGGTTAGAAACCCCCAGTTTATTGTATTCAGGCACACGCTCTTACTGGTTCCCATGGGACCGAATCCAACATCAATCCACGCACTTTGTTTGGAGGAACCCTGAGTATAGGGCATGATTTTACCATCGGGAGTCCTAAAAATAAGGCTTCCCTCCTGCCATATGGATGCTGTTCTTGTAAACGGCATCATATAAAGGACATCTTCTAAAGGGGGCATCGTGCTCGGGGCTGGGCTTGTCGGCATCAAAGCGGGGATCGTGGCTGCAACTCCCAAAAGCGGGTCTCCTGAGATTTCTGAACAATCACAAGTCCCCCAGGCCTGAATTGCACTGACAAGATCGGCGCGCCGTTTTTGAAGCAGTTTTGTACACTCAGGGGTTTGGTCATCTATAACCCAGGTGTCAAAATTTGCAGAAAACTTTACATTGGTAATCCCTTTAATCAGTCTGGCCTGAAGTTGGTCAACGGCCAGTGAATACTGCTTGTTCACACTTGATGTGAACGATAATCCGTTGGCAAATTGTTTCTTAATGGACATCATTAAAGGTATGGGACACCCTTCTAATAGAAAACTTGTCCTAAAGGGCATCTCCTTATTGACCAGTCGTCTAAACAGCATATTGAACGGTAAGGGGGTTTGAGGGGCAAGCTCCAGGGAAAGCGGGGCATGAATATGATCCCCAATGCGGAAGGTTGTTCTGGATTTTTTTTCACCTTCCCTTGGGAATACTTGTTCTGCAAGCGGTTTGTAGCTAAACTCTGTAATATCATCTGGCGCCCATGATTTGTCAGAGAGTTTCATAGGCAGTCTGTCGCCCGGAATGCATGCTTTCCAATCCCTGGAGGTAAAGGCCGGGTCAATTTCATGTCTGACCCACCAGAGCGCTTCATGGCAGTTTAAAATATCCGTGAACACGGCGGCGTGTTTGAATGCTTCTTCCAAAATAGATAAAAATCCGGAATGTTGCTCTGTAAGTTCGACCATGACTTTACCCACGTTTTGAATCAAGGGGCCGGACGGAGCACTTAAATGATTTTTGCGCATGTTGCGACCGGCTTTTTTTTCTTCTGGCTTGGAAAGGCAAAACGGCCGGGTCCAGGCGACAATCAGAACATGTTCGGCAGAACAATATTGGGCAATAGCGCTTTCCCAGTCATCCATAACTGGATCAATGTTTATATTTAGATTTCTAAGCGTTGTCCTGGAGGGTTGAAATTTTTCTTTGACCTCTTCATGTGCCTGATCAGGATCATAGGTCATGACCACCTGAATACAATGGCCGGCATCTTTCATTCGACTGTTTAGCCCCGTCAAAAGCCTTTGGACGGTGGTTCGGAGCTCTTCATCTCCGGCAAGGTTAAGGTTGCCATGGCACTCCATAATAGAGATCATAGACCCGTCATCCGCGACCAGGGTATGGTCTCCCATTGTTGTTTGCAACCGGCAGTATGAACTGACCGGTTGCTTAAAAATATCATTGAGATTATACAAAAAGTCATCAACGAAACTGAAAAATCGGTCTGTTCTCATATCTTAAATCTGTTCCAAATTTAACTGTTTGATTTTAACCCCTCTTGGATGCTCTTTTAAGGGGACCCGCTGCACAATAACTGTGGCAAGCCTCTTTTGATTGTTTCTTCCGCCGTTTTTAAATTCAAAATTAATGATAAGAGGAAACTCAATTTTCCAGGTCATAACACCCAGGTATAGATCATGAAACGTTACGATGGCCGGAGATGTCAACGTCGCATTTGAGTTTGCAGGAGCCGTATTATCATCACCTCTTATGGCCGGCAAAAACCCGGATGCCTCCATGGTGGTAAGCACCTCTTCATAGGCCCCGTCATAATAGGACGCCTTTAAATCTCCCAACTGCTGATTGTAATGGCTAAAGCTCAACGACAACGTCCTGGTGACGGTCTCAGCTACCCAGTTGTTAAGAGCTGAATTATTAATGTAGGATTCGCCTAAGGGCACCATTTCAATTACACGCAGATCTCTTGTCAGGCCAAAATTTTTAGGGTCCGGCTTGATCACAACCTGAAAGATGTTGCCGGTGAATGACACGCATAACAGAATGCTTAGGACCAATACCGCATAACACATTCTGCGGTATTGATCAGTAAGCCAGGTCTTGTCATTTATCAAGGTCAGATAACCAAGGTATCCGTTCTTTTCCAATACCATCATTGCTTTTAGTACGGCAGGGGGAGTCTGACCCTTTGATTTAGCCGGCTTTTTTATTCTCATTAAATTTACCTGTGATTTTTTATGCAGCCCATTGTCCATATACATTCTCCCATGCCTGCTCCCAGTTTTTATTGACCAGCCAACTCGAAGCGGCCCAGTATTCAATAGGATCTTTAAATTCTCTGAGTTTTGGAATGATCCTTATATCAGCCAGCGCTTTTTGCCGTTTGGCGTATAGTTCAGGGTTTAGCCTGCCAAGTTTGCCTAACGACGCTGCCAGAAGAACCGGATTTGACAAAATGGAACCCAGATGCTTGCGAACGTTACTTTTGTGCTCAATAAGCCACTGCAGCATCCGTGCTGCATCTTCGCCGGTTTTACTTCCCCTGTGAATGGCCACCCCGAGACAGTTAACCAAAAGATTGATCTGTTCTTGCTTTAACCAGGGAAAATAGATCATGACAAACCTGTCATTATGGGCGGCGTAATCAAGGTGAAAAATCATATGGCAAAAAGGACAGATGGTGATCAGGTTTTTACGGGTCTTATTCAAATGATTGTCATCACAATGATGTGCCTCTAAATATCCGCTTGCCAGCAATGTATTCGACCCTGCAGTCCGATTCGGTCGTGTGGTGAAATTGCAGTATTGACAGGTGTACCTGTCCCTTGCCACCACTTGCAGCCGGATCTGGCTGTATTGGGTATCAGCTGCTTCATTCACCTGATCCTTTTGCCTGAAATCATTGAGCGTGACCGAAGGAACCAGGGGGCCCGGTGTCGGCCGAGTCCCTACAGGTGCAGGTGCAACGGGTCTGGTTAACGGTTTATATTTTTTAGCCAAAGATGGATTTGTATTTAATCGCATGGTTAATAAGGATTTATTCATGAGGCCACCTCTAATAATTGCCTTTTGGTTTAATTTCTTCGTTGCAGAAAAAATTTAATCTTCAAAATACTTAATGTATTTTTCAGGTTAAAATTTTGCTGCGCCTTGAACTCAAACCAAAATCCTATTCACTAGTAGTACTCATGATTTTAGTTAAACCATTGGCATTTTTATTTCCGTATAAAGAGTCAACTCCTTCGCTCGTTAATTGAACAATACCGATTAGCAGAATTCCGAAAAGACACATCCCGCCACATACACCTGCAGGAATATTGGTCTTATGTCTGGTCATAAAACCGGCAATACCGAGAATAAAACTCACAAAACCGCCAAGGGCAGCTAAGTTGATGGCCAATTGGGTGAATTCCGGTATTTCAGCACTCACATTGCTACCCATTTCAGAAAGTTTTGCCTGTACTTCAACCGGGATACTGGTAAGGAAAATGCAGAACAGAATAAAACCAAGATACATAATTGTGTTTTTTGAAAGTAACGTTTTTTTCATTTTTGTCTCCTGAAAAATATTAAAAAAATTTATCTATATTGGATTTGAAGGACCCTCCCAGGGTATCCCCCAAATGTGTCATAAACAAGGTGCCGTTGACGGCAAGTGAACCGAAAATAAAACGAAGCAATGCCGAACCTATTGCCTGGGGATTATCGCCGGATGTTGCAACCATAATGCATCCTTTTAAAATGGACAGAAGTCCTGTAAACATGACCACAGCAACAGCAAAAGTAATATACGTTCCTAAAGTACCGGACTGCTTTACGTTCGTAGTTAGCGATTGATACGACAGAACAGATAAGGATGATGACCGGAATATCGAATCGGAAATATGATATAAAAATCCGGGTACGTTCAGTAAAAGCAGGCCGGCAATAAATACTGTCATGGATGTCTTGCTGGGCAAGCCTCCCATGCTGGATTGCATCATCATTCTGTTCTGGGTATTCATTGCTAAAAAACAGGATGCAATTACAAAAACAAACCCTGTGAAATAGGACAGTCTTAATACGATCGGCCAAAAATCTTTCAGTGTAACGGTAAGATTGATAATCGCCTGTACAACTTCGCTGTTTTCTAATTGTGCCATATAATATCACCTCTACTCAAAATAGATTTTGCCGGCACTGGTCTCAACAAAGCTTTCTGCGGAAGAAATACGCTTAATTATAACACCGTCCAACTCTTCTCCTGGTTTCATCTGAGCAAAGTCACCGGCACTACTGATAAAAATGGCTTTCGTTTTTGTCATACCGGATAGTTCCCATTTCGAAACAAAGGCATTTAAGGTGTCTTCCAACGGTTCTGAATTTGCCAGTTTCAATTCTTTTTCAAGATTTTTAACCTTGTACCGCCACTTTCTTTCCAGCACTCTTAAATGGTCATTTTTCCCCTTAAGATCTTTCATGTCAGAATTAAGGCCAGTCATATCAGCATTCAGGCTTGTGATTTTTTCTTCTTTGGTAGCAATTGCCTTTTGCGCCTTCTCTAATCTTGTTCGGAGCGCTTCCACTTCTCCGGTCAATCTCTGCATTTCAGAGGAATTGCCGGATTTTTTTCGTCCTGCTTTTTGAATGGTTGAAACCAAAGTGCTCTGTGATGTCGACAATGTTTTAATTGCAGCAAGAATTTGTTTAAGCTCTTCAGAAGGTTTTTGATCCGTAACAACCGTTTGCCCGGGCCCTGTATCAGATCCCGTGTGTGGCATGCCTGAATTTACAGGGGAGGGCGCGGAAGGTGCCGGTTGAAATCCCTGATCAGGATGTGCCTGACCAGTAGAATTCTCTTGAATGGTCTGCTGAGGATTATAATTTCTCATCTGCTGGTTGTTAACCGTTTGCCGGGCCGAAGGCGGATATGTATTGCCGGTCCCTTGCCCCTGATTCCCGGGATACCCAAACTGTCCCTGGTTCTCTTGTTGCGGGTTAGCTGCATAAGCCTGTAGCGGTTGACTTTTTTGGCTTGCGGGTTGTTGAACCTGTTGCTGTTGAAAGGCATTTTGAGGAAGTCCTGCCCGTTTCTTATTTACCGGAAACAAGAGAGGCCAACTGATGATAACGGCGCCAATCAAAAAAAGGCAGAGGCCTATGCCCGAAAATATGTAAATGTTTTTTCGGGCTTTTTGTTGTTGAAGCATTGGTACAGACTTACCGTTTTCTTCAGCCCCGGAAACATCCTGCTCAAAATCCTCAAGGTCATCATCGTCTTCGTCAAACAACTCGTCATCCAAATCCTGATCAGGATCACCTTCTAAAAGGTCATCTGCAGTGAATTCATCACTTTGTCCTGCCATAACTTCTCCTTTACATATTTACATAGGTTGAAGATCTATAATGAGTACCCCAATGGGGTCATGGGAGTTCAACCAGGCTGTAACTGCCCGGTCAAAGTTATCCCTGGCTTTTTCACCCATAGCCCCGGCGACTTCACCCGTGGCAATCCAAAATTTGTCAGATAGAGAGTATGCCGGGTTTTCCTGGGTTATTATTCCGGCAGATACATTGCTCGTGGTACTGGTACCGGAGTTTTCTACAGCACTTTTCCATCCTTCCAAGAAACTTGCTGCGGCAAGACCTCCCCAGCGGCTTAGATAATGATGATCCACCTCGCTTGCCACACCTGCAAACCTGGTAGCCGGGTCAACTGCAAACCCAACCATTTTATATTTATCACCATTCTCACGGGTCAGTTGATAAAATTTAAAACTAATGGCCTCTCCCTGAAGCTCAAATGTTCCTTCGGCAATGCTGTTTTTAAGGGGGCCTGAGAGAAGTTTAACCGTGGCCACGGGAGCTGGTGTGTCGGTGTTGAGTGTCTGTTCATTTTCTGAATAAAATACCTCACCCGGCCGTATACCTATATCCCTCACCATATTAAAAGAGTTTTTTGCAGGTGTATTTGATGACGCCGTAGCCGTCGCAGGGTTTTGAGTAGACATAGTCTCGTTTTTAGCAATTGGTTCATAGATAGTAATTGTGTGTCCGATGTAACCCATCTTGTTCGATATTTCAGCGATTTGAGCTTTAATGGAGGCCTTCATTTCCTGAGCAACCCTGTCATCAATCTGGGCTTTGGGAATGATGTTTGTACTCCTTTTTGGGCTCCGCTTTTTCGCAATAGGCGAAGGTGCGTTGCTTACCGGGTCTGTTTTAACTTTGAGCACCTCTTTTTCTTCGTGCCGCTTGGCTTTCCTTTTAAGGACACTGGTGATTTTTTCCTCAGGGTTGCTTTGTTCGCCGTTGGTAATCGGAGGCATATAGCTTTGACCCTCATCCTGAGCTTGTTTGCTCTCGACCTTGCCCTTCTTGATCAAGGCCTCATTAAATTGAGGGCTGGCAGTTCCGGAAATCCCTTGTGTGATATTTTTCGGACTTTTGATAGAACTCACACTAGCTGCAGATTTCATTGAGGCTTTCTTTCGACACCCTCTTATGGAAAAAAAACTGACGACACATAGAAAAAGCACTACAACCCAGATGGCAATGAGAAATTGTTTTGACCCACGATCTTTTTTCTTTTTTTTAGGCTTACCCATAATCATACCTTATAAAGCTAAATTTGATAGTATAACAATCATGATTTTAGTTAAAATAATCCGGTTCTTCCAACCCCACAACCTGGGTCTGTCCATTATGACTAATCAGTAAAGAAGAGGCTTTTTCAGTTTCATACACTTTAAGTTTACCACCTGCCCCCGGGGCAATAGAAACGATTCTTGGCCACTGCACGGGGTCAAGGCTTCTGACATAGAGTTTTTCTTCGTACAGCCAGACATCAAGAGCAGCCATTTGAGGTGATATAATAAGTTTTACAGCATTTATGGGGGGCACGCCGTCTATGAATGCATTAACCGTCTCTGTAATTGAACTTGGCATAGGCTCTCCGACGACCGGTATAGATGCGTTTGGTCCCCTTTGATCAATCTGTAAAGAGATGGAACTGTCGGTTTCCCATTTTTCTTTATCCGGATCCACAGTAGAAAGATGAATATTCAACATTTGACTTAATCCATCTAAATTGGAGACCACATTAGTATGGGCATAATCGGTTAAAGCTGAGACCGTGATTCCATTACCCGGAAGAACTTCCGGCCGTTCAACCTGGAAAAAAACCTTGTTTCCAGGGATGGCCGACAGTACCGGCCAGGGCTGACCGGTATTGTCATATACAGTAATCGAGGCTACATACCCGGGTACAACTTTTAATAATGGAATAGGGGAACCGGGCCGCAAAGAAATTTTGATTGTCCTGGAAATCAATTTAGGAACAGGGTTTCTGATGGCCTTTTCCGTAGCCTGTTTTGTCTTTTTAAATACTTTGAGTTGTTCAGGAGTCAAAAGTCCATCCAAAGAATCCTGTAACTGCTGATCCAGTATTTTTTTGATCCCCCTGTCTTCTGCGTGCCCCCAGGAGGCAGGAGACAGCATAATAAAACAAAATAAAACGATTGTTGCTTTATACAGTAGTGTCTTAGTGGTCCACATTCTTAATACCTCCAAGATCTCCAAGTTGTTCATGGATTAACCTGCCGTCATAAAAACCGCGCAAGAACTTTTTTTGCCTGGGTTCATTATCGTTTTCAGGACTGTCTGGTTCTCCGCTGGCCATAATAAATGCCTCCAGGTCATTAAAAGGCATGTACGGTCCAATTTCAGATTCAGGATCAAAATCCCCCACAACTTCATGCATGAAACGAGAAAACAAAAGACCAGCCAAATAACAATAATGAGTATTATTTTTTACTTCTTTGGGAGCCTTGTATACAAAGCCTTCCAGGGTTTTTAAATCCATAGTGGGGCCACCGTGGATTTCAACCTCGGCAAAAAAACTATTAATAATCTCTTGTTTTGCTTCCGCTTCTGAACCTGAATTGAATAATTGGAACATGCTTTTCTCCTCTGAATAGCACAAATTTGACGCCATCTTATTAAGTATAACAAATGAGAGACTGATGGCAAAAGACCCAAATGAATTTTTTTGAACAAACTTTGGGGATGCATAAAGCAGATAGTGTGCCAAAATAATAAAAAGAGTGCTCATAAAAAACTGATTTAGTCTCAAAAAGCATAGAATTTCAGTGGGTTGCAATTGGAATATGCTTTTCTAAAAAACACAAAATCCTCTATATTATATAATCCGGTTGTTATTCTTAGCTATGAAATCACAATGTGGGTAAGTTGTTACCCATATTGTGGTTCGTTTTACCCGATTTGTGTATTATGCAGGTAGTGACGTTCTTGTGGGCATGGAATCGTTACAGGAGAATCTTTTTGTTACCTGCCTGGTTACAACAATTACGGTAATAATTGCGGGCATGAGAAAGATTCACTATGCTGCAGCCCGGAGGAGGGTTGTAGACTGGTAAAATACCCAAGGCATTTAAATTGCCAGCATGCAGTAGCCATAAAAGTAAATCAAACTACACTTTTTAACACGGCTCCAGGGCCTGGAGATCTTTACTCCTTCATGTAAATAAAATTTAATTTATCGACGCCATCCTTTGAAGAGGTTGTCTTGTATCCCCCTTACCTATGGTATTGTCTTGCGCTAAAAGATTGTTCTATTACGGAGAATCTAATGTTTGATGATTTAAGACAGATCCCTTCATGGGCATAATAATGATAGGTGCCGTTGTGCGAGGAACGACTGTACTGTTCCTTATGTATACCATTTACAAATAAGGTATAACCTGAAGGGCAAGGCTGTGGCTAATACAATTGCTTTTTTAAGTGTGCCAAATACGTTGTCGATCATGATTCTTAATCCTCCTGTGATTAGACCTCCGGGAACGGGGAGGCATTTCGGAACTGGTCCATGCTACATAAAGTGCAAAAAGTCGACTATTAATCAGTTATCTTATATATTATAGCACTTATGAAAGTACAGCTTTTTCTTGACACGCTTTTTTCTCTGAGATAATTAGAACTCAGACTCTCATATGCCAAATGCCGGTTTATTCGTTTCTTGTGTAAGTACTTGAAACCACCTTCGATAAAGCCTTTTAAGAGTTGGTTAAAAACCGTAGTATCTATTATAGAAGTATATATAGGATCTATATAGGCCAGGCACACGATCTACGTAAAAAAATGTATGCAAAACCATTTTTTCTGTGAATTGGGTATTTTGGCATTTTTTATTGTTTGCTATAATATTAAATAAATCGAATCACATTAACCTGAGATAAAGGGAATATACATGGTTTTCAAATTACGGACAGGCACAATTTTGATGGTGTCATTAATCGCTTTGGGTATCTTGCCATGTCCTGACATGGCAAATGCATTGTTCAAGGTAAATGAGGCGCCAGTAAAACAACCTATTCTGGCGTCATTGACAACACCCAGTAGTCTGTCTGTCATTATCGAATCAGGCCATGGGGTCAGCACCTCTTTAAGTAGCAAGGGCAATTCTCTTCCTGTCAACATCGCCTTGGGTGCGATTATACCCGATGACTGGAAAATCGGTAAGAGGTCCCATAAAGGCCTACTTTCCAGGAAGGTGACCTGGGTGTCTTCCGAAGAGCCCTGGAAAACAACCCTTGAAAGCATGGGGCATCGTAATAAAATCCGGTTTTTTATCAACTGGGATCGCAATGAGGTAACAGTCCTGCCTTTAAAACCTGTGACCGCTACTCAAAAAACAGCCCCCCAGAAACGGAGTGTTTCCACAAAGCCCGCAGAATTCCCGCAAAAAGAACAGGAGCTAAAGCCCCGGACAGTTGCGGCAAACACAACACCAAAGATAAAATCGGAAACACCACCACCGGATGTCTCCCAGGCTTCTTATGAAGAAAAGAAAGTGCAGATTAAAAGTCTTGTCTGGGAACTAAAGTCCGGTAGCTTGAGAAAACAGGTGGAAGCCTGGTGTAAGTTTAATAAATGGACTTTGGTCTGGAATTCTGTCCTCTCAGATTACATTCTGGCAACTTCTGCACAGTTTACAGGAGAGTTTGAACAAACCGTTCATGAAGCCTTTCTGGTTTTAAGGAAAACAGCTGACTGCGGAATAACGCCCAAATTCCACAACGGCAATAATGTTGTAGAAATAAAGGATATCTGATGCAGACATACAAAGCATTAATTTGGATTTTTTGTATTTCGTTATTCGTGACCGGGTGTTCATACTTTGACTCTCCGGGCAAACCTGTCACAGATAATAATACCCAGAGAATGGAAGAGTTGAAACAAGGAGTTGCCACCAGTTACAATCGTCTGGATACCATTGATATAACCAATGAAAAGTATCTTGGCGGTGGTATTAAAGTAACTCAATCAAAGGTCCTTGACCTGCCGGCGTTCTTCAAGAAAAAAGTGGTTGTTATTCGAAATCAGGCTTATGATTTTGACAGTGCAATCGCTGAGATTCAGACCCATATCCCTTGCGACATCGATGTCACGCCTAATCACAAACCGGCAAACAACGATAAAATTTCTCTTCAATACCAGGGCACTGTCAAAGGACTCCTTGATAAAATCACCTCGTATTACAATCTATACTGGGAATTTGATAACAGCAGCGTATCAATTGCGTACCTGAAGACGGCAAATTATAAAATTTATTCTAATGTGGGCAAGGTTGCATCCTCTGTTGAGATGAACAACTCCAGTACATCAAATGCCGGGGGCTCCAGTGGGGTCAGCCAATCCACGTCCGAGGGTAAAGGTATACAAAGCGCAAGTATTGTATCTGATGTGGATATCTGGAAAGATATTGAAGATGATTTAAAGAAGCTCATCTCAGAAGACGGATCCGTCACCGCCAATCAGGTTGCAGGTTTTGTGACGGTTTCAGATACCCCATGGATCCATAAGGCGGTTAAAACCTATGTGGCTAACCTCAATAATGAACTATCCAGGCAGGCTGCAATTGTTGTTAAGGTCTTTAACCTGGAAATTGATGATTCTTCAGACCACGGTTTTGATGCCAATGCGGTTTTTACCAGTCTGAAAGAGGATTATACCCTTAGTCTTAAAACGATTGGGGATTCGGTTGCTTCTGCCTCCAGTGCCCTTTCTTCGGGCGTTCTCAGTGGCGCTGTCCTAGAGTCTGCAACGGGTAAGCTCGGTCAGTTTCAAGGCTCCGCATTCATGCTTGAAGCATTAAAAAGTCATGGCAAGGTTTCTCTTGTAACAACCGCCTCAGGTATCAGCCTCAATAATCAGGATATGCCGATCCAGAATGTGACAAATACAGGCTATGTTGCAGAATCATCGGTGACCACAAGCGGTGATACGTCAACCAACTCAATCACCCCGGGCAATATCACAACCGGTTTTTCCATGATCGTGACCCCTCACATCCTGGATAATAACAAAATTCTTCTGCAGTATTCAGTGTCATTCTCCAGTTCCCCTGTTTTAAAAGAATTTACATCCGGAGACAGCACCATTCAGACACCGGATTACTCAAGCAGATCCTTTACACAGAGAGTGGCCCTGGAATCGGGCAACACACTCTTGCTTGCAGGATTTGAAACACAATCCAATACTGATGAGAATACAACCAAACTATGGGGTCTTGAGAAAAAAGGAGAAAGCACCCGCTCCATGATCGTGATTTCCATCACGGTAAATCGGGTTGAAGGGGCAAGATCCTAATGCAGTCTTTTGTAATTAACAACACAGAATGGCTGACCAATGTCTGGTGGCAGGATCTTGAAAACAAAGCCAAACGAAAGGCATTAAAAGAGGCAAGGAAAAAACCACTTCAGCTGAAGAAAGCGCGTTATGATGCGTTTTGTCTGATTGAATCCACGCCTGGTTTTCAGGCCGGTTATATAGAAACGGATAAAGACAGTACCCAGGAAACCCAGAAGGCGCTTGCCTCCTTGTTTGCCGCACAGTTTGACAATTGCGCTGTTCGACTTGTTTTTGATACCGGGGACTGGGTCTGTGCCATTGAAGATGGCCATGTCGTTATAGACAGTGACTTTTTTGGTGACCCGCAAGAAGCGAATGAAACATATAATGAGTTTTTTCATATAAGAGAATGGGATAAAGTGATTGATAAAAACAATCACGAAGATTCCATAGCTTATATTGCGCAGTTAAGCCAAGACATTCAAGATCTTCCAGAAGTGATTCCTTTAAGGCAAGAAATAAATAAAAAGCTGGTCACCAGAATACTGGTAGGCATTTTGTGTTTTGCAGCTGTCTTGTTCTCAGTTACTGCCTATTTGGATCATCAAAAAGAAAAACAAGCACAGGAGCTAGCCCTTAAACGCCAGGAGACTTTAAGGCAACTTGCTGCCAAGGAAGAGCAAAAACAAAAAAGTCTGTCCCAGTTTGAAAAGGTATGGGAAAAAGAGCCATTACCCATTGAGGTCTATAAGAGATGTCTTGCAGAAATGCAAACCTTTCCCCTGGTTGAAAAGGGGTGGCTCCTAAATCAACTTTTTTGCGACCGCATCCGGGTAAAAGCGGATTGGAAGCGTCTTGGCTATGGCAAATTCAATGATTTGCCGGCCAATGCTGTTTTTGATGTAATAAATCCTGAGGCAAAAACGGCTACCTCCGAATGGAAACGTAAATTGGATATCCAGGCCAGACAGACCGGCATCACACTTTTGAAAAAAACTGAAGGAGCTGCAAGCCTGTATCAGTTTGCAAAGGATAACAGGTTTACAATATCTGCAACCTGGCCCATGCCTGAAACACGTACCATACCTGCAAAGAATCGCAGTGAAAAACCCAAAAAAATTATCAGTCCATACCATAAATGCATTTGGACTTTAACCGCTAAATCACAGCCAGACAGCAGGCGTATCAATGTCTTATCTAACATTCCGGGCAACATGATCAAGGATATTGTTCATGATTATCAAAAAGAAGAATGGATAATTCAAGGAGAGTTTTATGTCCAATAAAAGTATCATAACCATGGCAATGGTTCTTATGTTTGTGATGGTCAACCCAAGTTATGGATTATCTGATAATCTTGAAAAAATGAATATGGATGATCTAACCAAGTTTGAGCTTCGCTTGAAAAAAGTTTTAACCATCCGGAAACTTGAAGCTGATATTACAAATGCTTTGAAAAAAAGCGACAAACAAAAAACACCTGACAAGTCAAAAGGTGTTTTAGGGGGTGACTCTACCGCCTTTGCCCCAACCAACATTCTTCAGAAAGCAGACCCCGTACCCATGCCGGTACTGCCCAAATCGGTTGAACCAAAGGTATCAACACCGGTTCCTGTAAAGAGAAAGTATAAACTAAAATCTTTGCCTAAAATTGTGTCCATTAAAGGGACCGTGGACTTGCTTTATGCCCAACTTGAGGTTGGCAATAGTGGGACTATCAATGTGAAAAAAGGTGATAAAATTTTGGACAACGTCTATACGGTCTCATCCATTGATTTCACCGGTGTCACGGTAAAGGATAAAAAAGGAAAAACCCGGCCACTGTCGTTTAAACCGTTTGAACACGTGACTCGTCCGACCGACAACGCGGCTGACACCACACAATCCCAAAGACGGTCTAATCAGATCGGCGAAGATTCAACCCATATGCCTCCGCTTCCTAATTAAAAGGAGATTAGAATGAATACAACGGCCCAAAAAAACAATGGTAAAAATGGCGTTAACGGCAAACAAGCAATCCTGCAGAAGGTGCAGAAAGTTAAGATGCCTAAAGAGCTTGAGAAATATGTAATTATCGATCAGGTCAATAAGATTGCCTACTGCGTAAAAGAGGTTGATAAAAGTATTACCAAGGTTTTTCGCAATCACGTCTCCATGCTCAAACAATTGGAGGTAATCAGTGGTTACAAATTTGCCTCGGCCGAAAAATTTTCTGTACTGAAAAGTAAAATTTTAAAATCAAATGAGCAGTTGAACTCAGATATGCAGCAAATGATTGTGAATATATTTAAAGATGCTGCAAAAAAAAGTGCCACCGATGTACATATTGTAGATTATGGAACCCACGGAGAAGTTTTGTTCAGGATAAATAAAGAATTGAGATCCTTTACAAGTCTGCCTGAAAAGGTCCCTGCGCAATTATTTAATGCTGTATATACATCAATGACTGACATTGCAGAGCCCACATACAAACCCAAGCAACCCCAGAAGGCCAGAATAAAAGATAAGAAGTTTCTACCTGACAATGTGCATAGTATCCGTGTGGGATCTAGCCCTGAGGTTGACGGCGCTTTTATGGTGTTCAGGCTTTTAAAGAAGACAAAGCCAATCCCATTTGAGGAGATAGGATACTCTAAAGATTTGGGTCAGCAAAATCTTATCAGGCTTATGCAAAAGCGTCCTAAGGGGATAATCGTTATTGCCGGCCCAACCGGATCCGGGAAAAGCACAAGCTTATTTCATCTTTTGATGGGAATGAAAAAAGAGAACCCTCACGATAATTTTATTACTGTTGAAGATCCTCCAGAATATCCCATGTCCGGCATCCGGCAGATACCCGTAATGGTAGATGCTAATGCAACAAATGAAGACCGCTGCCATGCTTATAATAAGGTGCTAGATTCCCTGCTCAGGCTTGATCCGGATATCCTTATGGCCGGAGAGATAAGGGATAAGGCCACAGCTGAGTTAGCGGTTCAACAAGCCATGACCGGTCATAAAGTCTGGGCAACGATTCATGCGAACAATCCGTTTAACATCATTACACGACTGGTAAGAAGACTTGAAAGCCAAAACGCGCTGCAGGAGATCGCAGATGTAAATATTATAAATGGTCTTGTCTATCAGGAGCTTGTGCAAACTCTTTGTCCTCACTGTAAATTGAATTTGAATGAAAATTTAAATCAAGTGGGTACAGGACTATTAACAAGGATTTCAAATCATATCCCCATTGGGAAGAAGGTTTCCATTAAAGGGCCGGGTTGTGAAAAATGTGATCATACAGGCGTTTCCGGTATGACTTTGCTTGCCGAAGTTGTGTGTCCTGATCATCAAATTATGGAACATATCTTAAAAGATGGTATTGGTTCAGCCCGGCGTTACTGGCTGGAGAAAGATGGTAAATCAATAATACATCATGCGATTGAAAAGGTTTCCATGGGGGTTCTTGATCCTGTTATGGCAGAAAAGGTGGTGGGTCCATTAACCTTAGATAAAGCATTTGAAGACAAAATTTTGAAGAGGGATGAAGTCGATGTACTCGTCCAATCCTAAAATAGAGCGTATTGTCACCCAGCTTTCCGGGCTTATATCTGCCGATTCGGGCTTTGCGATTTGGTTTGCCAAAAAAACTTTTGGAACCAAACAAAGGATTCGTTTATACCGCAAACTCAGCGCCCTTGAAAAGAACGGAGTTAAACTTAATGACGCCATCAGAGAACTAAAACAAAGGGCAGATAAAAGAAGCAAAACCGAAGCTATGGCCATTGTGCTGCATCATGTACTCACCGGACTTGAGAACGGTAAAACGCTTGCCGACACACTGTCCCCTTTTATACCCGTAACAGAGACAATGGTTATTCAGGCTGGTGAGGATTCCGGCGCCCTGGGTAAGTCATTGTCACATTGTGTAGAAATCATTTATGCGGCCCAAGGAATGGTGGCGGCAGTGGTTCAAGCCATCACATATCCTCTGATTTTAATTATAATGTTGTTCTGTCTTATTTTCTTTGTAGGTGGTTTTGCGATTCCAAAGTTAGCCATGCTTGTGGACCCGGAGACCTGGGCCGGATCTGCCAGGATGCTTTATTTCATTTATAAGATCACTCAGGGTACAATGATATATGTCCTGATATTTGCTGTAATCGCAGGCATAGCATTTGTCACATGGACTTTTCCACGATGGACCGGTCGCTTAAGGGTGTATTTTGATTTAATCCCTCCCTGGTCCATTTATCGTTTGGTGACAGGCAGTGGATGGCTTTTATCCTTCTCTGCTTTGATCAACGCAGGGGTGGGTGTACTGGATGCTGTTCAGCAAATCAATGCCACAGTGGCAAATCAAAATAAATGGTTGTCCGAACGTATGGAGGCTTACGCTTTTCAGATAGAAAAAGGCTTGAACCCAGGTGAAGCGCTTGCTGCGACAGGCCTTGGTTTTCCTGATAGGGAAATCATCGATGATCTTACAATATATGCTTCCTTACCGGATTTTGAAAACGTTTTAGCCAGAATGGGGATTGAACAGATAAATGAAATCGTGGCGTCGGTTGAGTCAATTGCCAAACTGGTGAACGCGATTTTGATTATTCTTATTGGGATGATTCCTCTTGGGATAATTATTGGAACCTATTCTGTAGCTGGTTCAATAGGTCAGAACGCTTATTGATCTTTTATTATATAAGGAGAATGAAAAAAATGAAAAAAAGCCAAATTGTTAAGGACGCCGTAAGGCTGATTAAAGACAACTCGGGGGTGAGTATTATAGAGTTGGTACTTGTTTGCGCAGGCGTTTTGATTTTGCTCAGTATGGCTGCTGCATACAGTGCAGATTTTTTTAACAGCAGCAGGCTTATAACCTCTCAACAGGCTCTGCTCGCAATCCAGTCAAATACAAAATCAAGTTTTAAAAGCCAGGGGCATTACGCCGGACTGAACAATATTGTTGCCGATAATCTGGGTATTTTCCCGGAGGGAATGGTCAGTGGCAGTTCAACAACACTGGTTGTTGAAAATGAGTACAATGGAACCGTCACCCTCAGCGTAAGTACATCTAGCAACCTTTTACAGGAGCAAGTTTGGACAGCCGTTTCCATGGAAGACTGTATGAAATTGGGTTTGTTTTCTCCTTATTTGTGGGTGTCTGTTGATATAAATAGTACCAGTATCGATCCAACATCAGATGCTGCCATGACAGCTGTCAATGCGGCCTGTAACGCAACCGGCGGCAACACCATCACCTTTACTTCAAATTAACAGTGATCAAATGACCCCTAAAAGAACCCTTACAGAACTTGATTTTTCAGATCTTCTGATTGAGCAAAACGGGTGCTATTTGAAAAATCTTGCCGGGGCACCAAAGGCTTTGACACCTGTTGAAGATGATTTGCAGACAGATGTTGACAGGATAAAAACAGCCCTTGAAAGCCGGGAATCCAGTGTTAAGGAATTTGCCTTAACCCATGACAAAATTACTTACAGGGTCTCAAAAACAGAGACGATACAAGGGATCCTGTATGTTATGCGGAAAGGCAGACCGGAAATACCGGATATTGGCTCCCTTGGGTTGCCAAGTTATCTGATCAATAAATTGCTGAGTCCATCACGTAAAAACGGCCTCATTTTAATTGCAGGGCAGATGGGATCCGGCAAGACTCTTACAGCCTGTTCCTTTCTGAAGGCCTGGCTTGAAAAATACGGGGGGCATGCCATTGCACTGGAAGATCCTCCGGAACTCCCTCTGCAGGAACAATGTGTCGAGAACGGCAGGTGTTATCAGATAGATATCTCAAACAGGCGTATGGCCAATGAAATCGTTAATACGTTAAGACGTGCTGCAGACTTAATTTTTTTGGGGGAACTGCGGGATGAAGATGCCATCAGTGAATCACTTCGGGCCTCAATAAACGGTCATTTGATTCTTGCCACCATCCATGCCGCCGGCATCAGGGATGCCTTGCAGAAAATGAGTATTATGGGGTCAAAATTGGACGGGCCTGCGACCTTGCCCACCTTGTCCAGAGGAATTGAAGCGGTGATTTACCAGGAGCTTGACCCTATTAGAAAACGGTTAAGTGTACGGTTTCTTTTTGCTGAAGGCGTAAGATCCAGTGAAGCCCAAGGGATCCGTGCCATGATTCGTGAAGGTAATATTGACCAGTTAGGCAGGGTTATCGATAGCCAGAAGACTCAGATGAGAAATGATGGCATTTTAAAAAGGAGGGCTGAAAAATAAATGTGGGCATATGTAATTGTAATCTTTTTTGCTTGTATTTCTTTTGCATTATCACCTCCTGTCCGCTCATTTAAACATGACACCCAGGATATGGCCGTTTTTGCTTCAAATTTTATTCGTTACCAGAATGGAGCGGTTGCCTTTTTTGCAGACAACCCTGGTACCACCGGAGTGATCCCGGACGGGTCCCTGGATCTTATGCCAGGGTATAATGCCATGGGCTCCTGGCAGAATCAGGTCTCAGGAGGAATTTTATACATCTATGTTGAAGACGGTCAGAGAATGGTGCACCAGGTTGTCAAACAACTTTGCAATACCAGACGAGTTGGACTGAACAGAGCCGGTAGACTGCTGTCTCCTTTGTATGGAGATCTTGGTCTCGCATTACCGGCATTTATACCGGAGGGAAGTCTTATTGCAATCTCATCCTAAAATACAAAATGAAAAAGGGTTTACCTTGATCGAACTGATCATTGTGATTGCAGGAATGAGCATTATGATGCCGATGCTTTTTTCTTTTGCCAATATGGCCCTGGATCGACTTGCCGAAAAAACAGTCGGTGATCATCTGGCAAGAGTATCAGAGTCTGTCAGTGAATACGTACTGGCAAATTATTCAACTTTAGAAACTGCTGCAACAGCTGCTGTTGCAACGACCATCCCCTTTGCCACTTTAATTGCGGACGGTCACTTGCCGACGACTTTCAGATCCACTAATGGGTGGAATCAGACATATCAGATCTATGTTATAGAACCTACTGCCGGCAACCTCCAAGCCATAGTCCTTACAACTGGGGGGCGGGACCAGAGTATTTCTGCCGAGGGGTTTGCCGACAGAATGGTACCCCTTGCCGCAATAAATGCCGGTGCAATCGGCGGTTATGTCCCCACCGGTAATCTACCGGGTGAGTCCAATGCTCAACTGATGGGCGCCATGGGAGGGTGGACCTTTACATTTGCAGGAACCAACATACCAAACCCCGGCTCAGGTCACCTGGGATCAATGATGTATTTTGACAGTTCTGATGTCAACGCAAATGACTACCTTCACAGGGTTGCTGTTCCTGGAGCTCCGGAGCTCAATGCCATGACCGTAAATCTGGATATGGATGGATTTACCATAGAGATGGGGGGGGATGGTGAGGTCGGCGGCGGTGATACCGAAGGTGTTGGCCGTATTAACTTTGAAGACCTGGCAGAAGGTGCATATGCATGTGCTGGGGATGACGATACCAGAGGGAGCTTATTTTTTAATGATGATCAAGGCCTTTTTATTTGCCGGCAGGGTGAATTATTCAGGCTAAATGATACCGGCAACACCGGATCATTTCAGGGAGCAGGAATTGTGTCCCATGGCAGTATTGTAAATCAACCGACTTGCCCGGCAAGCCTGCCTACACCCCAAATATTTTTTGCCCCGGCTATTTTTTCAGATGACAATAACTTTTACCCCCTCCAGGCTGTACAGGCGTGGGCAACAGATAATGGTAACGGTACATGGACCGCCAATTTAAGAGTAATGGCAAGCGGTGCTTGGATGAACCCAAGTTCTGTTTATGGACGTAAACTGGCCCTTGTCAGTTGTGGGCTTTAAAAAAAAGGAACTTAATAGATGAGAAAAATTATTTTATCGGTAATGACCCTCTGTTTTTTGAACGGCAGTATGGTTTTTGCCGCCGATAGCACGGGAACTCCATCGGGCACTGCGAAACAACCAAATCTCGACATGAAAAATGCTGATATTACAAATGTTGATGATCTGGATGCCGACACAGCCACAGTCTCCGGAGCAATGAAGTCAGGATCAGTATCTACGGGAGCGGTTTTAGCAAGTTCGTTAACGACCACAGGTTCGATTGCTACAAAGAATGTATCGGCCTCAGGAACAGTTTCTGCGAATACAGTATCAGCACCGTCAGGGGCTATAACAAATTTGAATACAAACAGAACTTATGTAAATAGGACGCCTACCTCTTGGCAAGATGCAACGAATAAGGATTATGTGGATGGAAAGATCAGTGCTTTGGACTCAAGGGTTGATACCTTGGAAAGCGGAAACAGCTCGGGTGATGCGGTTATAGTTCCTACAACAAAAACGAGGACAAGAGTTGCTTCAACCGGTTACTACTACAACAAATATTCATGTCCATCAGGATACACTGCTGTGCCATTAAACACCGGGGCCAAGCTGGCGAGTTCAGGCACTTATGGGGGGACTAATGAGCATTATGAATTACTGGGTATCTGTATAAAGTCTTCAGCCTATGTAGCAATAGGTACGACAACTGTGTTTAATAGGCGGGTTAATGGTGGTGGTGGTAATTAAAACCCTATAAAAATAGTTGTTATATTATTTAAAAAAGCGAAAATATAATTTTTAATTAAAAGTTTGAGCTAAAGGATATCCCAATGGAAAAAGTTGTTTTATTGTTTGTAACCATCCTATTGCTATGTACCGGCAACGTTTTTGCGACAGACTCCACAGGTACCCCTTCAGGCACTGCAAAACAACCTGATATAAATCAAAGGGGTTCCAATATCATAGAAGTAGGAAATCTTGAGACCAGCAGTATTGACTCTGACTCAGTCACAGTCTCCGGAACAATGAAATCCGGATCAGTAGACACCGGGTCAATATCAGCGGATTCTGTTAATTCTTCAGGAACGGTTTCTGCCGGCACTTTGTCTGCACCATCGGGTGCAATAACCAACCTGAACACCAACAGAACCTATGTCCAAAGGGATCCGACTTCCCCGGTTGATGGCACCAACAAAAAATATGTTGATGATAAGTTCAACGCTTTGAATGCCCGGATTGCCGCTGTAGAGAATGATACAGGGGGAGACATCGGGGTGCCCCCTTCTTACACACGTACATATAATGGTGGTTATCGAGAGTATGCAAATTGTCCGTCTGGTTACACGTTGTTCTCGGGCAATACTGTAACCCGACTGGTGTCGAATTACAGTGGAACTTATTATCAACGTGCAGCCGTCTGCATCCGAAATACTTTTGTAGCTTCTAAAGGTGTAATTACTATGGTCCCAAGGGGTGAGCGGGATCCCAACGATATGAGATAGAATATAGTTCTCGGGCATCCCGGGTGGTGGCAGAACCACCATGTGAGGATGGCTAAAATATAAAGGAGAGTCAAATGAAGCAAAATCTTATGTTGGTTGTTGCATTGTTTTTTTTAAATAGCAGTATCGCCTTTGCTGCCGACAGTACCGACGGTACCCCCTCAGGCATAGCCAAACAGCCAGATATTAATCAACGAGGTTCCAATATCATAGATGTCGGCACCCTTGAAACCAGCAGTATAGATGCTGACTCAGCAGCAATCTCCGGACAAATCAAATCCGGTTCAGTAGACACCGGGTCCATATCTGCGGGTTCAGTCAACACTTCTGGAACGGTTTCCGCAAGTACATTATCATCCCCTGCAGGAGCGATCACCAACCTGAACACCAACAGAACATATGTACAAAGAACCCCGACCTCCCCAGTGGATGCCACCAATAAAAAGTATGTTGATGATCAGAGTGATGCTTTAAAGTCACGGCTATCTGCGCTGGAAAGTGACGGTGGGGGGGTGGGGATCGCCCCGTCTTATACATCAAGAGAGCGTGTAGGTTATAAAACTTTTAATTTATATCAAGGTTGTCCTTCAGGTTATACTTTATTTGTCAACGGTTTGCATCGAGAGAAGATTGGCGTGTCCTCGCCGGGTGGCACCACCACGTTTTTTATATATCAAGGGGTCTGTATGAAATCATCAAGCCTTAGAGATTCTGTGAGGTCATCTACGTTTTCCGCGAAACAATACAATGGTGGTACAGATAGATAACAGCAAATTATTAACAGAGAGGAATTTTTAATGAACAGATTTTTTCTTACGGCCTTCACGTTTCTTATTTTAACAGGGACATCTTTTGCTGCGGATAGCACCGGCAGCCCTTCAGGCACGGCCAAACAACCCGATCTCAATCAAAGGGGTTCCAATATCATAGAAGTCGGCACCCTGGAGGCAGGCACTGTAGATGCAGATAGTGCTGCAATATCCGGCCAGATAAAATCCGGCTCAGTAAACACCGGATCCATATCGGCCGATTCTGTAAATTCTTCAGGAACGGTTTTAGCCCCATCAGGTGCTATCACCAACCTGAACACCAACAGAACGTATGTACAAAGGACCCCGACGTCCCCAGTAGATGCCACCAATAAAGCATATGTAGATGGCCGATACAATACATTAAGCGCAAATCAGGACTCTCTTAGTGCTAGGATCAGTGCCTTAGAATCCAGTTCAGGTTCAAGTTCTAACTGTCCAAGTGGCTACAGCGCACAATTTGTTAAAGCGCTTTCTCAAACAGGATCAACTATTAGGTGGTGGACGGGTACTATTTGCGTGAAAAATTACAAAAACTATTCTGATAGCACTGGTGAGCATAGATAGACAATATTTGCGCCTATCAAAAAAAATGTTGACTTGATAAACGTTATATTATTATAAATAGCTAAATAAATATTGTCTGCTGAACATTAGAAGGTTCTCTTATGCGTAAAATTATAGATTTATTGCAACTTACACTGCTGATTGGTTTTACAATCGGTTTTCTCACTCCCCATACACACGCAGCAAATCTATTTTTACAAGACCAAATCCTCATGCCGGCAGACTATACAGAACGGCATGTGACCAAATCCTCCCTTGAAACCAAACTCTCCAACCTGGTCAACAAAGCATCCAAGGGCAAGGCAAGGTACGTATCTTTTTTCAAAGGCCCGGGCAGTTTGATTGGGATCATCCTGGAGGGCAATACCAAGACCGGTAAAAAGAAAATCGCCTGGAACCCGGCCGGCACCGAACTTTTAATATTCGGAACAGTGATTGATCAAACCGGTACCGATCAAACCCGAATTGCCACAGAAGCGTTTTTAAAAGAGCCTTTCCCTTCAAAGCCCACAACCCTAAACTTGAAGGACATGCGTTCGTTTTTGTTTAAAGAAGGAAAAGGAGACAAGACTAAAGATCTTTACATCGTCATTGATCCGGAATGCCCAACCTGTGACCGTATCCTGCAAAAACTGATCGAACCTTCCACACGGTTTAAAGAAAACGTCCGGGTTCTGCTGGTACCGATTGCCCGAACAAAAATCGGCCGGTCAAAGGCTGCTTTCCTCCTGAAGTACGGATACCCTGAGGGGATTATTAAACATCAGGCTGATCAAGAGAAATTGAGAGCAACCTTGTATGAGGCCATCACGTCAAACACGGACAAGCTGACAGCCCAGATCCAAGCCATCAAAACTCCAATGCTTGTGCATAACGGTGAAATCATAACCAGTTTTAACCCCTTTATCATTTCATCAAGCCAGGACAGTGACCCTGTTCGCTAAAACAATAATCCCGAGAACTAAGGATATTAGGGATATCATCGTTACCCAAAACATAATGGAGGCCACACATGACCACGATCAGCATACAAAAAACGGATCAGATACCCACGGGCAGATATGCCAGGATGGCGTACCTGCATCTGGAGGAGAGCTTTCAGGCAGAATTGGCCGGCTTGATGGAAGACAACACCATCGCAGCATACCTGTCCAAAATCCAGAAAGAAACAGTAGACATGGTTCGAAAAAGGATCCGGAAGCTTCAGACAAAGTTTATAGAGGAAAACAAGAACTCGACCTATCTTGAAAAAGCCAACCACTACGAACACGCGAGGATGACAGCCGAAGAAGAGATCCTTCCGGAAATGATCATGACGGTGATTCCAAACCTTTCAACCTGAATCCGGACCCAATGTTATCGACTGGCAGATCACCAGGATATGTAAGAGGCAGAAATACAAGATGAAAGGAGGTGGGACGTATGGACAACGCAATTTCTTTGAACGGTAATGCGGTCTCGACGCTAAATGGCTTGTATGAAACTGTAAAGCCAGGGTTTGAGAGTTTACTGAGTAATTCCCAAGGACTCGGCGATAAAATAACGCCTTCGTCTATGGAAGGCCTGCTTGAGAAATTTAATGAAGGAATGGACACGCTTGGCCTTGAGAAATATGTTTTTCAAGGAGATCTTCCGGACGTAATGGAAAATTTTTCTGATTTAACAAAAACATTCTTTGAACACGTATCTGATGCTGCAGAACAAACAGCGGATATATCCGAAGATATGGTGCCGTCGGCTGCACCAAGTATGTCAGAATAAAAGTTTATATTAACCTGATTCAGATGAAAAGCCGGTGAGGGGAAATTCCCTGACGTTACTGCTTCTTTGCTTTCATCCTCACGGAATGAAACTTGATTTGTTTAATTTGAATATCTCTTTCAATTTCTGGGATGAAAGGCCTGGTGCATCTTGATCAGATAATCTTTGGAGATATGGGTATAGATCTGGGTTGTTGATATGTCGGAATGTCCCAGCATGGTCTGGACGGACCTTAAGTCGGCACCGCCCTCCAGAAGGTGGGTGGCAAAGGAGTGGCGCAGAGTGTGGGGGGTGACCTGGCTTGAAAGGCCGGCCATGCCTGCATATTTTTTAATGATTTTCCAGAAGGCCTGCCGGGTCATGGGATTGCCTGCCCGGGCCACAAACAGGTACTCACTTGGTATATGTTTTAAAAGCTGCGGTCTTACCGTATCCATCCATTGCCGGGTAACCTTCTGGGCCTGTGATCCAAAGGGGATGATCCGTTCTTTTGATCCTTTTCCCGTTACCCGGACAAGACCTGCATCAAGATTGATATCCTGAAGTTTTAGCCCGATGAGCTCCGACACCCTCAATCCTGCACCGTACATGATTTCTATCATGGCAATATTTCTCAGGGATTTGGGTTTTTTAGGATCTCCGGCATTTATGAGGGCTTCAACTTCTGAAACAGAGATGATCTTTGGCAGGCTCTGGCCTGTTTTGGGAATATCTATATCCTTGAAGGGGTTGGATTTAATACGTTTTTCACCGGATAGGTATTTATAGAATCCCCTGGCGGTAATCAGGTGCCGTGCCCTTGATTTGGGGGACAATTCTCTTCGGGTCAGGTGGATGAGCCAGGCCAGTACCACTGTGCTGTCTACCATGGCCACGTCAGTGATTTTATTTTCCTCCATAAAGGTGGCGTATTCTATAAGATCTGCTGAATAGGCATCAATACTATTGGATGACAGGCCTTTTTCAATGACAAGATAATCAAGATATGCATCTATCAGTTCATTCATTGATGTGCCTATTGAAATAATTCAGAGATACATCTGAATCCGATTGTATTGGCGGTAAAATCCCTCTTATACAAGCCTCTGGAACTTATGGTAATGTTTTCCCCGGCATTCCAGGCGCCGCCTTTGGCAACACTGTATTTGCGCCTCTCGCGGGTTTTAAAGGGGGGATGTTCCCGGTCGGATGTCCATTCCATGACATTGCCAAGCATATCGGTCATACCGAATTCATTGGCATAGGCATCATAAACATCCACTGCACTTGTATCTGAGATTCCTGATTTTTCAATGTTAACTGCATCGGGATCAAATTGGTTGCCCCAGGGGAATTTATATCCCAGATCAGTCCGGGCAGCAGCTTCCCATTCCGCTTCTGACGGCAGATGTCGACCGATCCATGAGGAGTAGGCTAGGGCATCTTCCACACTCACCTGTACAACGGGGTGATTTCTTTTTTCATGGAGGATAGACCCGGGTCCTGTGGGTTGGTACCAGCAGGCACCTTTTACATCCTGGGATCCTGCCTGTTTCTTCCAGGAGGCGGTATTCCCTTTTCTTTCATACCGGGCATGGTAGACTACGCCGTATCCTTTTTTTTCGGCAGAGGTCACATAACCGGTCTGCTCAATGAAAATTTCAAACAGGGCATTGGTGACCGGGTATTTGCCCATATAGACCAGGGGCATTTCAAATTGCTGCAGTTCCAGACTGGCCTTAAGGGCTTTTTTAGTGCCGACGGTGTATACCCCTTTGGGTATCTTGATATAGGCATTGAACTTTTTTTCCCTTTCTCCAAGGGTGTCGTCAAAATGCTCTGCAAGTTCTCTGGCATTTCTGAAATCCTCAAGGGCCTGGAGTTCTTCTTCATCCAGTTCATCAACTTCTTCCAGCTCTTCATCTTCATCGAGTTCAATTTCTTCGACCTCTTCGTCTTCATCTAACTCGATTTCTTCAACTTCTTCAATATCCTCGTCATCATCGAGTTCAATCTCCTCGATGTCTTCGTCGAGTTCTATTTCTTCCAGGTCGTCATCTTCAAGGATATCCTCGTCCAGTTCGTCAACTTCCTCTAACTCTTCATCTTCATCCAGCTCGATCTCTTCAATATCTTCGTCCTCATCGAGTTCGATTTCCTCAATATCCTCATCCTCGTCGAGTTCAATCTCTTCGATGTCTTC
>PIVQ01000363.1 GCA_003354055.1 Desulfobacteraceae bacterium
AAAAACAACACCATGGCAATAAAGACCAGAACCAGACCCTGGAGGGCATTTTTAATGAGCATCTGGAGTCGGTCCCTGACAATTTTGGATACGTTCTGTGTCAGGGCGAATTCCATGCCCGGCGGGGCCTTTGCACGTTCATGGTCAAGGAACTCCTCAACCGCATCCATAATGTCCAGGGCATCTTCGGTCTTTGTCTTGTTGATCTGAAGAATACCGGCCCGCTGCCCATTGAAGAGAATCTTGTCCTCTTCATCCTCAAACCGGTCAGAGATCTTTGCAATTTCCGATAACCTGATCTCCGCCCCGGTCTTGGAAGAAACAACCACCAGGTTGCCAAGCTCCGGCACTGATTTGCGCTCTTCTGTAAACCGGATCAGAATATCCGAATCCTCTGTTTTAAGAGAACCGGCCGGCAGGTCAATATTCTGGGAGGCCACGGCAGCCTCGATGTCAGATACGGACAATCCCAGCCGCATCATGTTGTAAAAGGGAATTTCAATGAGGAACTCATGATCTGAAAATCCTAAGATCTCCACCTGGGAAATCAGGTCTGTCTGTTTGAGCCGGGTCTTCAGATCCTCGCAAAAAAATTTTAGATGCACCGGGGTCATGGGCCCTGTCACAGCAATAGAGACCACCTGATCGGTACGGTTGATCTGTTTAACAATGACATCTTCCACCTGGTCCGGAAAATCACTGATGGCTTCCACCTCGGTTTTAATGTCATTGAGAAACTGGATAATATCGCCTTCTTCCATCATTTCAATGACCACCCTGGCAGAATTTTCCATGGCCGTACTCCGGACCTCTGCAATATGGCTGACACTGTCAATGGCATCTTCAATGCGTCGGCAAATGGAGGCTTCCACATCTTCGGCCGTAGCCCCGGGATAGACGGCCGTCACCTCAATGGCATCTATGCTGAAATCGGGAAAGGTTTCTCTCTTCAGATCACCCGCGGAAATGGCCCCCAGGGCAAGAAACAAGACCATGAGAAGGTTGGAGGCAGTTGGATGGTCACTCAAAAAAGAAACCATGCCTTTGAATGCATTCATATCAGCTGGCCTCCCCTGCTGCCCGGATCTTTACCTGTTTTGCCTTTTGGGTATCTATTTCCGGCAGAAGCTTCATGCCGTCAATGGCCGGTACAAGATCGGACAGCACCAGAGTTTCTCCCTCTTTCATACCATTCGTCAGCACTGCCAGATCACCCATGGTCAGTTCAGGATTCACCTTGCGGATCTCAAGACGGTTGTCTTTTGTACAGATATAAATCTTATCACCGTGTAACGCACTCCTTGGAATGGCAAACCGGTCTTTCAGTGCCTGTCCTGCCAACTCCACCTCCACGTACATATTTGTGGACAGGGGCGGACGTTTACCCGGTATCAGGTTCGCATAAGGATTGTCCACGGTCACAAAAAAAGTCAGGGTGCCGGTGGCAGGATCTATGGATTCCCCGGTTCGAGAAAACTGTGCTTCCCATTCGATAGTTACATCTTCATTCAAGGGCAGCCGGACCCGGGCTGAAATACCTATAGCCCGTCGGATGGTTTCGATATCAGGTACCTGTGTAAGCGGTGCGTTGTAATGACGGGGCAGAAGTTTGAAGAACTCCCGGGGACTGAGCTGAACAGGGATTTCAGCCCGGTCAATGCTCTCGGCCTCAAGCAGGACAGTCCCTGCCGGGGCAAATTGAAACCGTTCAATATTGACCTTGGAAATCCTGCCGTTAAACGGTGCCCGGATTTCCGTCTTGGCCACATCCAGACGCCGTTCCGCCACAGAGGATTCACCGGAACTTTTCTGGGCCATGAGGGCCCTTTTTTGAGCCGGAATAAGTTTCAGGGTGTTTTGAAGATTGTTCACCGTGGTCTGACGGGCCAGCATATTGGTCTCTTCCTTTTCCACATCCGACGCAGAAATATACTGTTTCTCAAATAATTTGCGTTTCCGCTCAAGTTCCTGGACAGCAATGGCCAAAGCCTTTTTTTCAATGGTCAGCAGACGCTCGGTATTTTTCCGGGATTGCTCCAGTTCGTTGAGCTGGGCATCCAGGCTCATGACATCGGCCACTCCCCGGGATTCTGCAAGACCGTATGCTGCGGTGTCGATCCTCAGGAGGACATCATCCTTTTTAATGAAGTACCCCTTTTTAATCTTCTCATCCAGATAGATCACCTGCCCGGACACCTCGGGAATGGCCTGCCAGGTCCGGTATGCCTGGACATATCCGTATCCTTTGGTTCTGGGAATCACCGGAGTTTTGATCAGGGGCATTACCCGGACTGCCTGGACCCGTTCCTGATCTTCCAGACGTACCGGTGGTTTTTTATTATTTTTCATAACGATGAACAAACCGATCCCGAGGATCACGGGAACAATAATCACAAGCCGTTTGAGATATTTCATATCTGTTTCCTAAAAAAAGATTCGTCGGGTTTTTCAAGCCCAAGTGCTGATTGGCCGTTTTCAATCATCTTGTCCATGCCTGCATGAATTACAGCCAGATCTTTCGGATTGATATCCTGAACCAGCATATCATGCCACCCTTTTAAAACATTAAAAAAATCCAACTCCATGTCCCGGGCTTTCTGGGCCAGAAACACCCGTTTGATCCTGTGTTCGTCCGGATCAGGCCGCCGTTCCAACATTCCCATTTTCTCAAGTTTGGCAACGGCCCGGGCCGTATAGGACTTGTCCACCCGCATCTGCCTGGACAACTCATCCTGACTCAAACCGTCCATGACGAACAAAATGGCAATAAAAGCATAATCACTCTCCCCTACTCCCAGTTTTTTCATCTCATGGCGGAGATGTTGCTTGGATATTCGGAACAGAAAATTAAGCTTTCGGCCCACAGATTCCGGTGCAAATTTTTTAAACATAGCCCCCCCTCAGTTGATAATGCAACTGAGAAGATACAAGAGCTCAGTTGCATAGTCAACTGAAAATCAGATTAGGAATCGTTACAAAATAACTTGATCTAAATTATTTCCAAAACCCCTTAAAAGACTGGGTATTTTGAAAGCAAAAGATCAAGTAATTTTAGAGCCGATCCTTACCTTATAATTTCAGGAGTAACACTCTCGAATTTCGTGCCGAATTGTATCCTTCCCGCCGGGATTCCGGGAGTTCCGAGGGGTCGGCCCAGACAAATCCGAACTCAAAAAACCAGTCAGCAGCCTGGGTGGTGAGAAGGAAAATGGTTTGAATCTGCTTTTTACGGGCCGTCTGGATGAGATATTGCACAAGTCCCCGGCCGATGCCTTTGGATTTGTAGGCATCATTCACGGCAACTGCACCGATTTCAGCCCAGCCCTCACCCAATTCGTAAAGGGCTCCGCATCCGTATACGGCGTGATCCACCGCATAGATATGGTAAGAATGGATTTCATCCTTGATGTCTGATGCCGTTCGCATGACCAGGTTGCCCTTTACTATATACCCTTCCAGGAGATGGAGGATTTCAGGGACATCCTCAAGGGTGGCCCGGCGGATATGTGCGTACTGGTTGCCGTAAATCAACGTGCCGCCGCCGATACTGGAGAAGACTTCCTGAAGCAGGCGCCCCTCCCGTCTGCCATCAATGATGTGGACCCGGTTAACCCCTTTGGGACGGTCAATCACTGTCTTTGAGTACGCCAGCAGCGTCTGATTCTCAAAACTTAAGTGGGCCTTGTTCCGGTCCAGCATGAAATCCACATGATCAAGATCCATATTTGAAAATATCTTCCCGTTGGGGTGGACCTGGCTTCCGGGCGGAAGTTCAAGACCAGTGGTCGGGATGGCATCCTGGGCACGGATAAAAAAGAGTTTTTCAATGTCCAGGTCCAGGCAGACCTGCCGGGCAATCTGGTCTGCATTTAAATTATAGCAATCTCCTGTGGCATTCATTCCGATATTATAAATTACCGGAATAAAGCCTTGGCCTATCAGCTTATGAACAATATCGGATTGAATTTTTTCAACGTGCCCGGTGTATTGGTAATCCAATCCCTCACATACCCCCAGGGATCTTGCCCGGATCCAGTTTCCCATAATACCGTTGGCATTGCCTGCGGACAGATGGGAAATAATAGTCTGGACCACTTCCATGGCAGCCAGTTTGACGTGGGCCATGGCCGGCTTGGGAGTGATGCGGATGCCATTGATCACTTTTGTACGAAGTTTTGCACGGGACAGATGTTTTTCAATGGTGTCCCTTGTGCCTGTCACGATGATCAGATGGATACCGATATCGTGCAATTGAACAATGTCCTTCATGAGCAGGGGAAAGAAGGGATGGTCAATCAGGGTGTCTTCTATTTTCAGTACAAAGGTTTTGCCCTTATACCGGCTTATGTAGTCAAAAACCTCCCGGATGGTGTTAACACTGGCCCGGTCGGCATATCTTTGTGGTAATTGGATATTCATGCCGGATAGTCTACTCATAAATTTCAGGATCTTCAATATCTTAAATTCTGTTTTTAACAAAGCTGCGGATAATTATGTTTCCACATGACTGCAGGAAGGTGCAAAATATCAGGACGAGGCTAAAACCCTTGATTGCAATATTTCATTAAGGCTATAATGCGAAATGTTGCTATCAGAAGAAATAAAAGGCACCAACTTCACCCATCTGTATTTCCCCCTGGCAAAATTAGGCAAAGATAAAAGCATATTTACCGATACGGACAAAGGGATATTTGCCGAAAAATATAAACCGGTAATGAAATCCATTATCGGAAGACAGCTTGCGTTGAACACCTATTATGCAAATGATCTGATCGCCACTGCCAATACAAGGATCACTGTTGACTTACTAAGAACTTTTGACAGATTGAAAATCAACTTCCAGGTAAATCTCGAAGACATAACGGAGGAAGAAAGGAATACGGCCCTAGATCTTGCAATGGGTGAAATCATTCAAAGCAAAAGAAGTTTTTTGGAAGATATTAAAGCGGAGCAAGTCCCCCAAATCCAGAATAGTGTTAAAAATTTTATCAATAACAGCATAACAAAGCACAGGCTCGATTTCTTCGGCGACTATTTTAACGAACTCAAAGGCTATCTTGAAATGGCCAACAGTGTGATTACCTCTGACAAAAAATATGTTGCCACTGCTGTTGCGATAAAACGAGTGATCGACAGTGAACAGAGAATATTCAACCTGCCCAAAGACGAAATAGGGGAGACCGTCGAGCATGTCATAAAGACCACTCAGATTTCATTGATGATTGCCGATGATCTTGATGATTTTGACCAAAAGGATTGTGAAGTATTAAGCATCATCTCCCTTGGACACGATGGCGGAAAGGCATTGATTCCGGAATCCATCATCTATAAAAAAGGGAGATTAACCCAGCTTGAAAACGACATTATGAAAAGCCATGTACTGCTGTCTTTCATACTTGCGTCCAACAACCAGCATAACCTTGATTTTGAACCCTTTGTGATGGCGTTGCACCATATTAAGGAAGATAAAAGTCTGCCCCAAAGCTATGGCATTTCCAAAGACACCCACACCTCCTTTTATGAGTATCTGACACCCGAAGCACAGGCCAAGCTCAATGAAATGTACCATTTAACAAAAAAGTATTACCGGGTAATCAGCATTGCAGATACGTTTGAGGCTATAACTGCGGAACGGGTATATAAAAAAGCATCTTCCATCGGCAAAGCCCTTGAAATAATGATCAGTAACAATAAAAAAGATAACTTTTTTTATCAGCCTTACCTTGATCAATTTATCCGGTTTATCCTGAACAAATATCTGCCCAAGAATCTTGCGTTTAAGATTACGGATGAGATTATAGACACTTACTGTTTATCAGACAATTTAGCCCCTGAAACAAGAGAGGCGTTTAAAAAGGATTATCAGGGCGTTATTCTTAAATCCTGCACCATGCTCGATAAAAAATTGGCATGCATCATCTATCAAACAAAAGATATGCAACTTGAGCGAAGAATATCCATCCCACCGGTTTTCTTCCTGAAAAATATTTATTTCCGATAACCGGTCCTGATAATCACACAAACTGTCATGATTTATTCGAACGGAGAAATTTATCTATCATTCTTGCGATGAATTCCGGTTCCTCCTCCTGGCAAAAATGAGCGGCATTTTCCACCCCGATCAACGTTGAATTTTCCAAGTCCTGATGCAGTCGGTGGGCGATATTAAAGGGAAAAAAAACATCTTTTTTGCCCCATAGAATCAATGTTGGTACCTGAATGGATTTTAAACGATCAACAGGTTCAACAAGCGTGGACAGTGGCTCGGCAATGGTTCTGGAAAAAGCCCGGACGCCTGCTATATCCTTTACCCATGGCGTCCTGAATATGTCTGACAGAGCCTTTGTGATCAGATCATGATTATATATACCTGTTTTAAGCACCTGTTTAAAAACAAAAGGATGAAGTAAAAAACGGGCAAGGGCAGGTTGTTTTAACATGAAGAGTGAAAATCGAAGACGAAAAGAAAAATCATTATACGGGCTTGTATTCATAATGACAAATTTCTGAATGCGTTCAGGAGACCTTATAACAAAGCTTAGAGCCGCAACACCACCAAGATCATGAGCAACCAGGTGAACGGTTTCAAGGTTCAGGGCATCTAAAAATTCTTGCAAAAACATTCTTAAAAAATCAAGGTCATACTTGACGGTTAAGGGTTTGTCAGAGTTTCCATGGCCGGGCAGATCCGGGGCTATCACATAAAAAGAGTCTGATAACTTCGGGATGATGTTCCGCCATAAAGCACAGCTTGCCGGCCATCCGTGCAAGAGGACAAGGGGTGGATTCTGTGGGTTCCCTGCAATTGCGGTATGAATATTCAAACCCGACTTTAACCTGATGTTTTTTGTTTCCATTTTTTCCTCCTTCAAACTGTGTTTTGGCTGGCCGTCCAGCCAAAGCGATGTTAAAAAAATATTAGGAATCGTTACAAAATAACTTGATCTAAATTATTCCCAAAACCCCTTAAACGGGTATTTTTACAAAAGACCCCAACTGGGTATTTTGAAAACAAAAGATCAAGTAATTTTGGAGCCGATCCTTAGTGCCGAAGGATCAGCAAATCAACAATAGCCGTTTCGATACTTTTCCAGATGACATCATCCTGGCTGAGCTCAGGCTCAGTCAGCAACTGAAGCCCCATCCCGTCAATTAAACCTGTGATAATAGCGGCAAGGGCCGAAACAGGAAG
>PIVQ01000364.1 GCA_003354055.1 Desulfobacteraceae bacterium
ACAAAATAACTTGATCTAAATACCCTGAAGGGCAGAAACTTGTTTCCAAAACCCCTTAAATGGGTATTTTTACAAAAGACCCCAACTGGGTATTTTGAAAACAAAAGATCAAGTAATTTGGGAGCCGATCCTTAAAGGATAATTATTCCTGAGACTTGATTTTTTTTCCAAAAGGGACCTTAAGTTTTTTCATCCTTTTTCTAAGAGTAGAAGGATTGATTTTTAGGATTTTTGCAGCCCCTTTTTCACCGTGAACCCTTCCGCTACAATGTTTTAAGGCACTTTGAATGTGTTTTGCCATAGCCACATCGAGCGGCAGAATATCACCTGAACTATTTTCCATCGGTAAAAGTTCTTTAGTTTGTTTTTTATTGAACTCTTCAAAATCAAGTAGATGGCCGTGGCCTGTAATCAGGGACCGTTCCACGGCATTTTCAAGTTCCCGGATGTTTCCGGGCCAGTTATATGCCATAAGTCGGTTTATTTCTCTCGGGGATATGGATGGTACAACAAGGCATTTCATATCCTTGGATTTTTTTCGAATAAAATGGTTAACCAAATCCGGGATATCTTTTAGCCTCTCCCTTAGGGGCGGAATGGTAATAGGAAAGACTCTGAGCCTGAAAAACAGATCTGCGCGGAATTGATTTTGCGCCATCATTTTTTCAAGATTCCTGTGGGTTGCTGCGATGATTCGAATATCAACCCGTATGGTCTGGGTTCCGCCAACCCGTTCAATCTCTTTTTCCTGAATAACACGTAAAAGACGAACCTGGGCTTCGGGTGTCAGTTCTCCGATTTCATCCAGAAAAAGGGTTCCCCCTTGGGCACGTTCGATACGGCCTCGCTTTTGAGACATTGCACCTGTGAACGACCCTTTTTCATATCCGAATAATTCACTGTCTATAAGCGTGGCAGGAATTGCTCCGCAGTTCACACGGATAAAAGGTCCGTTTTGGCGCAATGACAGGTTGTGTATGGTGTTGGCGATGACTTCCTTGCCGGTGCCGGTTTCCCCAAGAAGAAGTACAGGGCTTTCAGTCACGCAAACCTGGTGAACCATCTTCATTACTCCCTTTAACCCTGATTCAGCACCAATCACATCATCTCCGACCATCCTGCTCAGCTCTTCCTGAAAATACTGGTTGTCATCGGTGAGCAAATCTTTGAGTTCCTTGAGTTCCCGATATCTATTGCTGTTCGTCAGGGCTATGGCACAGGGTTTATTCAGAAGGCTTAAAAGCTGGATATGATCAGAAGTAAATGCCTCTTTGCCATTATTAATGACAGTGAGACAACCTAACATTTGTTTTTCAAGAACCAGGTCCATCACAACTGCAGATAAATCAGAGATATTCAGTTGTTGGGCAAACGAACTCGCGCCAGGGTCATCTCCTATGCGGTCAAACACCCGTATTCGAACAGACCGATGCTTCTCAAGATGTTTACGCGCTTGTTTGGATAACTTTACTTTTAAAGACATGATGTTGCCCGATTCAGGTTTGGCTAAGGCAACAGTTTCGATAGTACCTGTATCACTGGAGTATAAATGGAACCCCATTTGATCGGTTGGAATAAATTGGCGAACATACAATAAACATTGATGTAAAGCCTTTTCTATTTCAAGACTTCCGCACAGCCTGAGTGTCGCTTCCCGAAAAAAAACATTTGAATCAATTGTCATGATTTGCCTGTGAAAAAAATCATTTTGTGGTTAATAGTTTGAAATATTGTCCTATAGTCCAATTTATTACAAATTGGACTATAGGACAATATTTTTTGTGCCATGGGACAAAAAAATATTGTTTTGATTCAGCGTACCCTTATTTAAAGCGGTTTCCTGTCTGGCATACTATATGCTCTTTATCCAGATTAATTGTAATAACAATTGCCATGAAGCATTTATAGATTCCTATATGATTATTGGCAGTATTAAAAAAATGGAGGAATGCGTATATGCTTTCAAATCTTTTCAGACCGATCCAAATTGGTAACATGACATCAAAGAACAGGTTGTTGATGTCTGCCATGAGCATAAATTTCGGAGTGGATGATAATTGCTGTGTGACAGATCAATTGGTGGAGTATTTTGTAGAAAGGGCTAAAGGAGGTGCCGGCATGATGCTCGTCGGAGGCGGTAGTGTCCACCCCGGCGGTCAGGAACTGCCGGATCTACCTCAGATGTATAATGATGATTGCATCCCCTCACTTACGGATATGGTCAAAAGAGTAAAACTATACGATACCCTTTTTGGTGTACAGCTCATGCATGGGGGACGCCAGTCCTATCTTCCCCAAAAAGTGGCCCCCTCTTCGATTCCGGCACCGGCTGTTGTAAAAGGAGAAGTCAGAGCCCTGGAGATTGATGAAATAAAAGAGCTGATCTCCTGTTTTGGAGATTCCGCCAAAAGATGCCGGGATTCAGGATTTGATTTCATCGAACTCCACGGTGCCCACGGATATTTGATTAACCAGTTTTTAGCACCCAACTCAAATATTCGAACAGATATTTATGGGGGGAGCTTTGAGAATAGGACGCGGTTTTTGTTTGAAATTATAGAAGATATTCAGGCAAAGGCAGGAAAGGATTTTCCCATTGGCATACGTATAAACGGAAATGACTATATAAAAAATGGATGGGAACTCAAAGACACGGTAAGACTTGCTCCTTTGCTTGAAAAGGCAGGTGTTGGTTATCTTCATGTTTCCGGTGGGGTCTATGGTTCAACAGAACTAACCATACCCTCCATGTACACCCCGCACGGGTGTTTTGTGCATCTGGCTGACGAAGTTAAAAAAAATGTAACGATTCCTGTGATTACTGTTGGCCGGATCAAATACCCTGATCATGCGAACCAGATAATACAGGAGGGCAAGGCAGACATGGTCGCTCTGGGACGATCCCTTCTGGCAGACCCCTATTACCCTGAAAAGGCCAGGAAAGGGGAAGTATCAAAGATTCGACCGTGTATTGGATGCTGCCTTGGGTGTATTCATGCCGTACTCGCCAAGGAGCCCGGTTCCTGTGTGGTGAATCCGGATGTTGGAAGAGAGTATAAGCTTTCCGATGATCCAAAACCGGTTAAACTACAGACAATTCTTATTGCTGGAGCAGGGCCGGCCGGTATGGCGGCGGCAAGACAATTTGCCCTCCAGGGTCATAAAACAATTCTATGCGAAAAAGATGACAAATCAGGTGGATTGCTTTCGTTGGCATCAAATGCACCCGGCAGGGGGGAATTGGATGACATCCTAAATTTTTTCAGGCAGGAACTTGAGCATTTGAATATAGAAATCCGATATAATTTGGAACTCTCAGAAGAGTTGATCCGGGAAATTAATCCGGACAAAGTTATCCTTGCGACAGGATCCATGCCTGATATGCCGGTGATAAAGGGATTGTTTCAAACCAAAATGGATCTTGTAACCAATGTGGATGTGATTAGTGGAAAAGAAAAGATCGGTGAAAATGTTATCGTGCTGGGTGGTGGTATGAGTGGCCTGATCACTGCAGATTTTATAGCAGATCAAGGTAAAAGAGTTATTGTATTGAACAGAAAAAAAAGCTTTGCCGAAGAAATGTCCAGCAATGACAGGTATTATTTACGGGAACGATTAAAAAAAGAAAACGTTATTCTTTATAAAAATGTGTCTGTAAAAGAATTTACCAATGATGGGGTTATATTTAAATCAAACAAAGAAAATAGATCTTTGACAGGGTTTGATTCTGTTGTGATTTCTGAAAAGCATAGCTCCATCCGGGAGGCAAAAAAAAATGAAAAGAAAACAACAGCAAGTTTTCATCTCATCGGTGATGCCAAATCACCTAGACATCTTATGTATTGTATCAGTGAAGCCGAGGAGTTAGCAAAATCCTTTTAAAATAAAATTGATATGAGTTTGATTCTCCCCCAGAAAAATGGACGCATGGTTAAGATATTGGTACCATACAAAATAATTGATGGCATGAATTTCAACACGGATCTGGGCGGTACCTTTAGCGTAGCAGACGGTCAGTCCTTTGGGCAGAGGTTGAAATGTTGAATTTTTTAAGTTTCGTATACAAGGTGGACCGTCCGATACCCAGGTGGTCTGCTGCAGCCTTCTTATCCCAGTTGTAGGCCTCCAGAGCCTCTATAAGAGATTGTTTTTTAATATCCTTCAATCGGGTGCTGTGGGAGCTGTTATACATCTTTTGTGTGCCCGGTTCCTGGAGAGCCGCAGGAAGATCCTGGACATGAATATATTTGCCTTTTGCAAGGACTACCGCATGCTCAACGCTGTTTTCCAGCTCTCGTACATTGCCCCTGCCATGAATATCCCAACAGGATCCCCTGCGTCTGCCTGCTCAAATCGTCCGGGTTTTCTTTTGTCCGCCCCGGTAAAACTTCCCTTTTCATGGCCGATCAATTCGTTTTCCAGGAGGGTTGCAGGGTATGCCGAGCATGAAAGGCAAGATGCTCTTGTTTCGGTACAAGCAAAAGTTTTTCCGGGCAGAAGAAAACTGGGTTTAACAAAGCAGATACCTAAATTTATGAGAACGCCTCTTTTGTATAATCCGCACCTGAAATAAACAGTCTTGTATTTATGGGCTCTTTCAGATGAGGTGTTAACTTGTTTTCCAATTCAGTTCTCTGCCGACTGTCTGACCAGCGCCTCCAGTCATCCAGACTTGTCCATGTGGATAATACCACCACATAATTTTCTTCAAAGTTAACCAGTGTTTCTCCGCTCACATATCCTTTTTGCAGTATGGCGCCTTTTCGAAGTTTATTTATGGTTTGAAAACTTTCCGGCACTGGGGCTTCCTTGAATTTTCTTTCGATTATAACCTTGATACTCATCATCCCCTCCTTTTTAGTCTGTTTGAGGTTTTTTCTGAGCCAGCAATAAATTATCCTTATTTTTCAGGATAATTTAAATCAAGATTCTACTTCGGAATCGTGAATGATTTTTCCGAACATTTCATCTATGGCATCTGCACCCAGCATGAAGGTAGTGATTTTTGCCGGTCCTTCCAGATAAGGCGTTAACTCGTTTTCCAGTTTTGCCCTCTCCTTGCTATTTGCCCATGTGTTAAAATCATCAAAGTCCGACCAGGTGGATATTACCACCACTTCCCGGCTGTTATCAGCATTTACAAGCGTCTCTCCGCTTACATATCCTTTTTGTTGCAGGGCATGTACTCGAAATGAATCAAGCGCCTGGAAGTTTTCTTGAACTGGAGGTTCTTTAAATCTTCTTTCGATTATAATTTTGACACTCATTATTCCCTCCTTTCGTTATTTTTCAGGTTAAACATTGTTCCTATAAACAGGCGTTTGCCGGCCTGTTCGATTTATTAGAATATGAATACAAAAGTAATTAAGCAGGAGGTAAGATTTTACGGATGCTGATGTAATCTTAGGAGATGAATAGATCTGTTTCATTGCAACCCAAGGTTAACACAATTCACTATATTTTTATCATACAACCATGACCACAATTGTCAAGAAGCTACAAAAGGTTTGATTATTACGATTAATCGTGGACGGACATTGGCAATGTCTTACCACCATTTCAGGACGCCTTGGAAGACTATACCAGGGCCAGAAACCGTTCCAGGATATCTGTGTTTTTATTGTACACAAGGGCGAGCACGACCTCGGGAAGATCCCCTGAAAGTTTCTTTACCACAACCCCTTTTCTTATAGAACCGGCAAAGGATTCCGGTACAATGGAAAGTCCTAAACCGGCTGCCACAAGGGCAACGGCTGTCTGTTTGTATGTTGCCTCCTGAACAATATCCGGGATTATGCCGTGATCATCAAAGATTTTAAACCAGGCGTCATAGAGCTTCGGCTGGATTTCTCTGGGAAAAAAGATCAGAGGCTCCCCGGCAAGATCCATGATGCTGATCTCTTCTTTTTGTGCAAAAGGATGATCACTTGGCAGGGCCATGGCATACCGTTCCCGGTGAAAGACCAGGGTTTCAAGCCCCGGAATATCCTGGTCGAATAGTCTCACCGTTCCAATATCCAGTTTTCCTGTTGCAATGTCGGCAATCTGTTCTGCGCTGGTTTTCTGATGGAGTTCCAAAGAGACCTTGGGGCAGGTCTGCTTGAACACCTTTATGATTTCAGGAAGGCGGGTCTCCATTGCAGGTCCCACATACCCCAGGGAAAGCCTTCCCCTAAAACCTGCGGCAGCTTCTTTAACATGCCTTCGGGCCACCTGCATCTGCCGGAGAATATCCTGGGCATCCTGCTTCAGCACTTCTCCTGCACGGGTCAGGTGAACTTTGCGTTTTGTTCTGACAAAGAGCTTTGTCCCTAAGTTCTCTTCCAGTTTCATGATTTGCTGGCTTAAAGGCGGCTGGGATATGTGGAGTCGCTTTGCCGCCTTTCCAAAGTGAAGCTCCTCTGCCACCGCAAGAAAATATCGTAAAAGCCTGGTCTCCAGCATCAAAAGTATTCCTTTATTCAGTCCACAGTTATTCTGATTTATAATATCCAATATGTATTAGAACATAACTATATATATATTGGAAGTATCATATTTCCCTGTGTACACTAAGCCATTTCACCCTGATAAGGATCGGCTCCAAAATACTTGATCTTTTGCTTTCAAAATACCCAATCTTTTAAGGGGTTTTGGAAACAATTTAGATCAAGTTATTTTGTAACGATTCCTAAACTAAAAAGGAGCAACTATGGAACGTTATGATAAAGGATTGGAAAAATTAAAAGAGGTTGATGGTAATGCAGGAGAGCAGGTCATTGAATCACTTCGGCAAATCGCACCGGATCTGGGCAAATATGTGATCGAGTATCCGTTTGGGGATATTTATTCAAGGCCCGGGCTTTCCCTTAAACAGCGGGAACTTATCACCATTGCCGCACTTGGGGCCATGGGAAATGCTCAGCCCCAGCTTAAGGTGCATATCCGGGGAGCTCTCAATGTGGGGCTGAGCCGGGAAGAGATTGTTGAAACCTTTATCCAGCTTTCCGTTTATGCGGGATTTCCCGCAGCCCTCAATGCTGTCTTTGCTGCAGACGAGGTATTCAAAGAACAGGAAAATTAAGATTTCAATCTTTTTTTAGCACGCCCCTTGAAAATCAAGACGACCGGTCTAATAGTATTGGGAGCCAATGTGGTTTACGCAGACGGGCCTAAGGGTTTAGGTCAAACAGGTAATTTTATAGAGGAGA
>PIVQ01001156.1 GCA_003354055.1 Desulfobacteraceae bacterium
AATATCCCGGAGCTTCTTTTCACAGCCATTGGCGCCCATGCCATCGGCGCCATTTCCGCGGGTATTTACCAGACCTCCATGCCGGCTGAAATCGCCCAGATCCTCCAATATCTCAAAGTCTCTGCCGTATTCTGCGATAACCAGGAACAGGTAGACAAGGTCTTGGATGTCAGGGACCAGATCCCCCTGGTGAAAAAAGTCATCTTTGAAGATCCCAGAGGGATGAGAAACTACTACAGTGATGACTGGTTTGTGGATATCCAGGATCTATACAAACTTGGGGTTGAAGAACACGAAAAAAGCCCGGAGCTGTTTGAAGACCTGGTGGACCAGGGCAAGCCAGACGATGTCTGCCATCTGTGCCTGACCTCGGGTACCACAGGACTGCCCAAGGGTACCATGATGACCCATCGCAACTATATCAACATGGGGGTAAGAATTACCGAAGTGGATCCACTTGCACCCACTGACGAATACGTCTCTTTTCTGCCCTTTGCCTGGATCGGCGAGCAGATGAACTCATTCGGCGTTGCCATGGCAACCGGAATCACCATCAACTTTCCCGAATCCGTTGAAACCGCCATGGCCGACCTTAAGGAAATCGGCCCCCATTTCATGTTCGGAGCTCCTAGAATCTACGAGACGATCCGAAGTGAAATCTGGCTCAAGATCGACCAGTCCTATTGGCTAAACAAGTCCCTGTATAATTACTTTATCCAGGTGGGACTGGATGCGGCAAATTACCGCATGACGGGAAAAACCATGCCCCTGGGACTGAGAATTAAATCCTGGTTAGGCACACAGATCATTTTCAGGCCCCTGATCAACCAGATCGGCCTGCTGAGACTGAGACGGGCCTATACAGGCGGAGCAGCACTGGGACCGGAACTCTTCACCTTTTACCAGGCCATAGGCGTCAATCTCAAACAGATCTACGGCCAGACTGAAATCACCGGTATTGCCTATATGCACAGGGACGGTGACGTCCGGCCGGATACCGTAGGCAAACCATTGCCCGGAACCGAATGCAAAATCGCTGAGGACGGTGAAATTCTATCCAGATCCGCCTCTGTCTCTCCGGGATATTACGATCTGCCTGAAAAAACTGAAGAGGCACTGGAGGGGGGATGGCTCCACTCCGGTGATGCCGGTTTCATTGACGAAAGCGGTCACCTGATTGTCATTGACCGGCTTTCGGATGTCATGCACAACAGAAAAGGCGACATGTTCTCCCCCATGTTCCTGGAAAACGCCTTGAAATTTTCTCCCTATATTAAAGAGGCCGTCATCTACGGAAACAAGGAAGATTTTGTGGCCTGCCTGATAAACATAGATCCGGTTGTTGTGGGCAAATGGGCGGAAGATCGCGGCATTTCCTACACCACCTTTATGGATTTGTCATCCAAACCCGAGGTGGCGGAATTGATCATGAACGAGATCTTAGGGGTCAATGACCGGGCGGAAAAAGAGCATTTCAGAATCAAGCGTTTTGCCCTCCTCTACAAATTGCTGGATGTGGACGACGGCGAACTGACCAAAACCGGTAAGATCCGTCGTAAGTTCGTTCAGGAACGGTATCAGAATCTCTATGAATCCCTGTATGACGAAAGTGTAAGCACAAAAGAGGTGGAGGCCAGTTACCAGTATCAGGACGGCCAGTCCACGACAGTGAAAACATCCATTGAATTTTATACGGTGAAAGGAGTCTGATGGCTTATTTTTTTCAAATCGTGGTCAGCGGTATTGTGGTCGGTTCTATTTATGCCCTG
>PIVQ01001157.1 GCA_003354055.1 Desulfobacteraceae bacterium
GGATCGGGTTATGTTAAAGCAAAGATCTTTGAGGCTGTTGTTGTTAACAACAGTACTCCTATTTTTATTTCCTTTTATTGTTTTTGCCAGTGTGAAAATCATGGAGGATCCGGGTGAAACGAGGCCGGATATCCTGACCATTGATATTCCTTCGCCTGATGATCTTGCAAAGGCTCACAAAGACATGCCGCCTGTGCAATTCAAGCATGACCTGCATACCCAGGCTGTTGAAGGGGAATGCATCAAGTGTCACGACAATAAAGAAGGAAAGCCGGTATTTAAGTTTAAAAGGACCGAAGATGTTGAAGGTCAGTCTTATATGGACCTTTACCATGAAAATTGTGTGGCCTGTCACACGGATATGAAAGGCAAGACAGGGGATAAAGGTCCCTTGGAAGCCGAATGCCGGACCTGCCACAATGCAGAGCCCCAAACCGGTTCCTCATGGGTGAAAATTGATTTTAACAGATCTCTCCATTATACCCATGAAAAAGCAAAAGTCATAAAATCCGGTATTAAAACCGAAGATACCAATTGCAATGCCTGCCATCACAGTGCCAATATGAAGGCGAAGACTACCTTTTATGAAAAAGGTCAGGAATCTGCCTGTGTATATTGCCATAAATCAGACAAGGGAGGTGAGGTCGGGAACGGGCTCCGTTCAAGCAGACAGGCCTCCCATGATTCCTGTGTGGCCTGTCATCAGACAATGGCAGAACAAAAGGTGGAAGCCGGTCCTGTGGACTGCGCCGGTTGTCATGCTGTTGAGAATCAGAAAAAGATCAAAGCCAACACAGATATTCCAAGACTTGACCGGAATCAACCTGACCAAGTGTTGCTGACCGGCTGGACAGATCTGGGCAAGAATGCTGAAGAGAACAAAAAAACAGTCGCCCAGAGCATGGATGCGGTCCCCTTTGACCACAAAGCCCATGAAGCAAATGACTTAAGCTGTAAGACCTGTCATCACGAAACCCTGAATAAATGTGCCTCCTGTCATACGGACAAAGGCGAAGAAAAGGGCGGATTTATAAAACTGGGTAAGGCTATGCACGCGGCTAACGCCTCCCAGAGCTGCATCGGCTGTCACAATGAAAAACAGGCGGCAAAAGAATGCGCCGGCTGTCATGCCCAACTGCCCCAGAAGGCGACCAAGGATCAGGATTGTGCGGCATGTCATTCTATGGATGTAAAATTTCAGCCCGCTGCCGTGCTCAACGATGCCAAAACCACCGGTAATTTGGCCAAAGCAGCCTTGAGCGGAAGAGCCTATGAGAAGGTAAGCCTGAAAGATGTTCCTGAGACAGTCGTCATCAAGACCATTGAAGATGAGTATAAGGCATCCAACTTTCCCCACCGCATGGTGGTAGAAGCCATCTTCAAACAGGTTGAAGGCAACACCATGGCCCGCGCATTTCATAAAAATGACCTGACCATGTGTGCCGGTTGTCATCACAACAGCCCGGCCACCCTGACCCCACCTAAATGTGCATCCTGTCATGATACAAGAACAGATATTGCAACGGGCAAACCGGGTCTTAAAGGGGCATACCACGGCCAGTGCATCACTTGCCATCAGAAGATGGAAGTCAAGAGTGTGCTGCCCACGGACTGTACCAAGTGCCATGAGAAAAAATAGTAAAATTGTATATAAGAGAATAAAGGTGGATTTATGGCTATTTCCCGAAGAAAGTTTCTTGGCTGCCTAACCGCAGCATTAGGAACCACAACAGGTGTGGGGACACTCGCCCATGCCGCATCCAATAA
>PIVQ01000018.1 GCA_003354055.1 Desulfobacteraceae bacterium
TACAGGGAGTTTCCATTGCTTGGGTCTTCTGAGTACGGGTTTCCATGATTGCCTCCTTTGGGGGTATTGGTTTAAATATTGCCTTTCAGCATCTTATAAGAGCAAAAAGGATACCAGGGTTTGGATTGCTGAGAAATAATAGAGAAACGCCTTATTTAAAGGGTGTTTGAGCGCCTTATAGATTATAAGGGGATATCTGGAAATCAATGGCTTGTGGTGTTTTCCTACAATCTTATGAGCAAAATTCAATGGGATCGGGTGGAATCTCTTTGTTGGCGGTAGTGTTCGCGGCTGTTGAATTCTACGACAGTACATTTGTCTTTTACCACACTAAGGTTTTCTTGGACATAAGACCTGCGGGTGTGGTAAAAATTAATACTATTTCTTGTCATGTATCTTCTATCCAAAAGGATGCTGCCATGGACATTCCAAAAAACGAAATGGATACCATCCTCAATGGTATCCGAGATTTTATCCTCATGATTTCCCCTGACCGGGAGATCCTGGTGGTTAATGATGCTTTTTTAAAACATATGAACTATTCCAGGGAGGACGTGATCGGACGCAAATGTTACGAGGTCTTCCAGCAGGTAACCCGGAAAAGCAGCAACTGCCATATAAAATGTCCCCTGGATGAGGTGATCCGGAATCAGCGCCACTGTCAGACGGAGTTAACCCGGGTGGGGGCGGATGGCAAGATCCGATACACGGAGCTGACCATTTTTCCCGTCTGGGAGAAAAAGGGAAAGATCGCGAAGTTCATCGAGATCAGCCGGGATATCACCAAGCGAAAGCATGATGAAAAAGGGATTCAGGACCAGTTGGTAGAGTTGGTGGACCAACGGAGCCGTGAGCTGAAAGAGACCAATGAGAGGCTTCTTCATAAGGATAAAATGGCCTCTTTAGGCAAACTTGCCTCATCCGTGGTCCATGAAATCAATAACCCGGTGGCAGGAATTCTCAACCTGACCATGCTCAGCAAGCGGATCCTGGCAGAGGACGGTCTTCAAGAAGACGACGTGGCCTTATTCCAGCAGTATCTGGATCTAATGGAAACCGAAACCCGGCGGATCAGCAGGATCGTCAGTAATCTGCTGGTATTCTCCCGGCAATCCAAAATCGAGGTGATCAAGTTTGATTTAAATGAGCTGATTAACCAGATCCTTATTCTCAATTCCAATCTTTTAAAAATCAACAGGGTTAGAATCATTGAAGAGCTGGAGCATAACCTTCCCCTGATCAGCGGATCTGAGGACCAGATCAAACAGGTGTGCATGAACCTGATCTCCAATGCCGTTGAAAGCATGTCGGCAATGCCGGAACGGCATCTGACGATTAAAACCTTTACCAAGCCCGGGGAGAAGGCAGTCGGCTTTGTGGTTGAGGATACAGGTGCCGGTATCCCCCAGGAGACCATCCCCAAAATTTTCGAACCTTTTTTTACAACCAAGAAAAAGGGCAAAGGTGTCGGCCTTGGACTGTCTGTGGTCTATGGTATCATCAAGGATCACGGCGGCACCTTGTATGTGGATTCGGAACCTGGAAAGGGTACCCGGTTTTCCATTACCCTGTACCAGGATGTGGATCCGAAAAAGAAGATAGCCTCTTCCCTGACGACTCCTGAAACTAACGTTTAAAACAAAACTATCGGTCCTTATCCTATTTTTTCTTTCTTAAGCAGCATGGCATATTCACCGTTTTGGGCGGCAAGTTGCCCATGACTGCCCTGTTCCATAATTTTTCCCTGTTTGAGAACCAGAATCTGATCGCATTCTCTGACCGTGGACAACCTGTGGGCAATGATGATGGACAGCCTGCCCTGCATCAGTTTGTTCATGGCATCATGGACCTGGATCTCGGACTGGGAGTCCATGTATGAGGTAGCCTCGTCAAAGATGATCAGATCCGGGTCAAAGGCAAACGCCCTGGCAATACAGACCAATTGTTTTTCACCGGATGACAGGGGACGTCCCCCTTCGCTGAGCCGGGTGGAAAGTCCCTGGAATTTTTCAGATAAAAATCCGCAGTTGGCCTTGTCCAGTGCTGCCTCAAGTTCATTTCTCTCCGTTTTGATATCTCTGCCTGCCGGCGAGATATTCTCCTGAATCGTTCCTGAAAAAAGGATGGGATCCTGCATGACCAGGGCTGTATGATGCCGGATATCAATGATGTCCATTGTGTCGTGTCCTTTACCGTTGATCATAATCCTGCCACTGTCCGGCCGGTAAAATCCCGTGATCAGATTGATGACGGAACTTTTTCCTGATCCGGTCTGGCCGACGATTCCAAGGGATTTTCCTTTTTCCAGGGAGAAACTTAAACTTTCCAGCACCGGGATATCCCGGATATAGGAGAAGTCGACATCTTTAAATTCAAGATGATCAATACGGTCAAGGCGGGTCCGGTGTTCCGATGTCCGTTGTTTTGCCTTTGGGGTCTGGAGAACCGTGATGATCCGCTCGGCTGAGGCCAGGGCATTCTGGAGAAGGTTGAATTTCTCGGATAATTCCCGCAGGGGTCTGAAAAATAATTTCATATAGGTAAGAAAGGCCACCAGCTGTCCCAGGGTGAGGCTCTGATCCGCCACGGAAAAACTGCCGGTCCAGATAATCACCGCAGTACACACTACCCCTAAAAACCCGATAAATGGCATGAACACGGCAAATATTTTGATCTGGGACATGGCTGCTTTGAAATGATCCAGATTCAGACGTTCAAATTCTCTGATGAATCTTTCCCTGGCAGAGGTGGTCTGAATTATCTTGATACCGGTAATTCCTTCAGAAAACCGATGGTTGATCTCTGCAATTTTTTGGCGGATGGTTCTGAATATCTGCCGCAGAATTTTTGAGAAACAGGCAATACTCAGGGCAATGATGGGGACAATCAGGGCCAAATACAGGGCCAGACTGGCATTGATGGTAAAGAGCACCACAAAGATGCCGGTCATGAGGATGAGATCCTTGAAAATAAAAACCAGGATACTGGTGAACATTTCATTCATGTTCTCAATATCTCCGGCTACCCTGGCCACAAGGCGGCCCGAGGCATTTTCATCGTAATAGGAAACCGGCAGGCCTGTCATATGGGAAAAGAGGACACATCTCAGGTTGAGGATGATTTTCTGGCCGCTGTATTCCATAAATATGGTCTGGCAGAAATCAATGATAAAACCGCCAATGATTACCCCGCCGAATAAGAGGCAAAAGTGTGTAAACCGGGTGATCTCAAGGCCTAAAATCCGGATGCCGGTCTGGCCTCCCACAGGCAGGATAAATCCGTCAATGGCCTTCTGGGCGAGCATGGGCAGTAATAGTTCAAAGCCTGTCACCAGGAATACAAGAAAGGTGGTCAGCCCCAGCATCCAGGCATAGGGGCGTACGTACGGGATCAGGGCTTTGACCAGGGTCATGGTGGCCAGGGTTACTTTTTTTTCCTCTGAGGAGGGAAAGACGCGGGTTTCAGACATGGGGCACCTCCTCAAACTGCTGAACCCTGAAGGATTCACGGTAAAATTCGTTGGATTCCTTTAACTGTTCATGGTTGCCACGGGCAACGATCCTGCCCTTGTCCAAAATGTAAATTCTGTCACAGGCTGCCAGGGCGGATAACCTATGGGAGACCATGATCATGGTTGCATCCGGGTTCATTTTGTTGATTCGCAGGATCACGTATTGGGCAGTATGGGTATCCAGCTGGCTTACCGGGTCATCCAGAAGAATAACTGGTTTGGCTGTGATCAGGGTTCTGGCCAGGGCCACCCGCTGTTTCTGGCCGCCTGACAGGGTGACTCCCCGTTCACCCACAATGGTTGCAAGACCGTCAGGCATGTCTCCAATGGTGGTTGACAGGTCGCAGAGGCGGATGACCTCTTCCACCTGTTGTTTGTCTACTCTCTGGCCCATGAGAATGTTTTCCTCAAGGGTGCCGGAAAAAAGAAAGGGTTCCTGGGGCATGAGTGCAATGTGCTGCCGAAGGAATTCCGGATCCAGATTTTTCAATCCGTGGCCGTCCAGGACGACAGACCCTCTGTCCGGATCGTAGAGCCGGGGAATCAGCTGGAGCAGGCTGGTTTTACCGGATCCGGGTGGTCCTGTAATTCCGATCCGCATGCCCGGGTCAATGTCCATGGAGATATCCGTCAGTACCGGGATGTTTTTGTCATAGGAAAAATGAACCCCATCAAGTTTGATCCGGCCGGATACGTTGTCCATTGTGTCCGGTATCGAAGGTGTCTCAATATCAGGGCGGGCATCCAGAAGGGTCTGGATCCGCTTTAGTGAGGCCATGCCCCGCTGGAATAGATTGGTCATCCATCCGATGGCAATGATTGGCCAGGCCAGGATACCTAAGTATTGAAGAAAGGCCACCAACTCACCCGGCGTCAGGGTTTTGTTCATGACCTGATAACCGCCGTAAAAGATAATGATCAGGGTGGAAATATTGAAGAAAAAGCCGAGCATGGGCCGGAGCAGGGCATTGACAAAGGCACGTTTCAGATTTTTCTTAAAATAGGTTTTGGCAGCACCTTCGACCTTGTTCCGGATAATGGGCTCAAAGTTGAAGACCTTGATGACCCGGATACCGAAAAATCCTTCCCTGATCTGTTCCGTGAGGATTGAAAAGGCCTCCTGGGCAGTTCTGTGGAAAATGTGCATCTTTTTACCCAGAGTCTTGGTGGCCAGGACCAGAAACGGCATGGGAATCAGGGTCAGGGCGGTCAGCTTGGGGTTGGTCCATATCATGATGGCAATGCAGGTGCCGCCCAGAAGTATGGTGTCCACCATTACAATGACGCCGAACCCGAATGCCATGCGCACATGGGCTATATCTGAGGTGGCATGGGTCATTATATCCCCGGTTTTGGTCTTGTCATAGTAGGCCATGTCCAGGGAGAGCACATGGGCATACAGGTCATCCCGGATGCCCCGTTCAAGATCCCGGGCTGACCCCATGAGCATGATGCGCCAGCCGTAGCGCAGCAGGGCCATGAAAAGCCCTAAGCTGACAATGACAAGGCATTGAATCATGAGTACCTGACGATTTAGATCCGAGGCTGCCAGGGTATCCACGGCGTGTTTGATAATCTGGGGGACCACAAGCTGTGCCAGGTCCACCAGGATCATACACAAAATACCAAGCACTATTTTTCTATAGTTTTTTTTGAAGTAGGGAAGGATGAGTTTCACACACCAGCTCCTGAAGATGCAACGATGATTAATGAAAACATTCAATACCGCTCAAGATAAAACATTGTTCAGGGAATTTCAATGGAAGGAAGGAATATAAAAAAACAGCTCCGGTCAGGGACTTGCCTGACCGGAGCTGTTGAATTGAAAACCGCGGTGAAACCCTGGTGTGGAATTTCGGGTTACTCTTCTTTTGGAGGTGTGGTTCCTGCCTTAAACTCATCTTTGTCTATCTTGGTAACTTCGGAATTCTGAAGCGTGATCTCGCTTCCGGTTGCTTCGTCAGTAAAAAGAACGGCCCCTTCTCTTTTGGATTCAATGTCTTTTGTATAATAGGTTTTATCCGATGACGGTTCCGTGATCTTGTAATAACTGCCGCACGAGACCAGAACCATTGTCATTAAAATCAATACAAAGGTTTTCAACACAAGCTTCTTCATGGGAACTCTCCTTTTCTAATTTGTGACGACTCATTGTTCCACTGATCCATTGATATTGCGTTTAGCCGCTCAATTAACCGGGACGGGATAAATGGTGTCCCGGAGGATAGTGATTAGTTGCTGATTGAAATAAGATACCCCATGAGCTATGACTTGTAAAGAAGACATATCAAAAAGAAGACACATCCAAAAGCCTTAGGAATCGTTACAAAATAACTTGATCTAAATACCCTGAAGGGCAGAAGCTTGTTTCCAAAACCCCTTAAATGGGTATTTTTACAAAAGACCCCAACTGGGTATTTTGAAAACAAAAGATCAAGTAATTTTGGAGCCGATCCTTAGATGGTATCGGACTCAACGATGGCGTCTTCGGGGCAGGCCAGGATACAGCTGCCGCATTCATCGCACCGCTCCTTGATGATCGTGTAGGGAGAGCCAGGGGTAACGGCTTTAAAGGTGCAGGTCTCAGTGCAGATGCCGCATTCCGTGCAGTTATCCGTGATCTTTACCCCGGAGGCATTAAAGGGTGTCTCTCCGAATGAAAAGCGGGTGCGGTAAAGCTTGTGATCCCGGTGGGCCATCTCAAAATCATAGTCGAATACTTCCCCACGGCCTTTGTGCAGACAGAATACCCGCATGGCCGGATATTTGGATATGTCGTGAAGGGCAAATTTCAGGCCTTCGTTGCCGGCGTCTGCCTTCTCTTTTACCGTCTGTATCGTAAGCTCCCTTACATCCCCCGTGATGCGCAGGGTAAAACCCGGCGGAAAAAAGGGCATGCCGTTTTCATCTTTCCCGGTTTTACGGCTTGAGGGGTACATGCCGCAGACAGACAATTTCCGGCTTTGGGTCAGTTGCCGGTAAAAGGGTTTGACTTTAGTTGTTGAAAAGTAAAACCCATCTTCATCACAGGCCAGGAAATGGGCAATCCTGGAGTGCATCTCCGGTGGCTCAGTGTCCAGGGTGGTGAAGGTCATGCATCCGATTTTTTCTATGGCCTCGAATATTTGATCTATATTCATTTTTACCGCCTTTTTGTTAAGAGTCTTATCCTAAGTTGACACAAATTATAAATGATTTGCCTTTTGCCTTCAATGTCAGAATGGCTAAAGAATTATCATTTTGAATTCAGGCGGCGGAATTCTTTGGGCGTAGTCTTTGTCATGGCTTTGAAAAAACGGATGAAATTGCCCGGTTCCGAGAAGTCGAAATCATAACCGATTTCAGCAATGGTTTTATTGGAGTATAGCAGTTCTTTTTTGATTTCAGCCACCAGTCTTTCCTTGATGACCATTGAGCAGGATTTCCCAAAACAGGTATTCATTGTCTTGTTCAGGTGGGAGCGGCTGACAGTGAGCATATCTGCATATTCCGAGACCTTCTGTTTAGTTCGTATGTGCTGCTCCAGAAGCTTTCGAAATTCCAAGGCCAGTCCGCCCTGGAAAAGTTCGTCGTTCAGGTTGAACTGATTCTCGTATATCCGGTTGATCCGGATGAGCAGATAATAGAGAATGGATCGCAGCAGGTGATGGCTGTCCTTACGAAGTCCTTTAATTTCCACCCGGATTTCTTTTAGTTTGGTGAGCATCTCGGCAAAGGTCTGCGCGTCCGTTCGGATAAATGACGGCGTGGAGGTGTTGTAAAAATAGTGAAACCTGCAGAGGAACAGAGCATCATTAAAAAAGGTGGAGATAAACTCTTCCTCAAAAATCAGATAATATCCATCAACTTTTTCTTTTATCTCAGTCCACTGCCGCCAGCGATTTTGGGGCAGCAGCAGCAGGGTGCCGGGCTTAAAAGAAATTGTTTCATCATCCAGCCGGAATGTCCCCTGGCCTTGAGTGATAAAGAAAATCTCATGAAAGGAGACATAAAAGGGCCGGTCATCTGTGATGAATAGGGGATTCTCGGAAATGATGCCGCAGTCAATGGACAGATCTTTTCCGTATTTGTTTTTTTTGAACTTGAGTTTCATCGGCCAGTAGTCTTTTTCCTAATTTATATGACGGGTTTCAATACGGATGAATGATCAGACACATGATCGTGGCCGCAGCCGCCTGCATGACCGCCGCAGGTATGGGCCATGGTCATTTCCATAAGGGTGCCGGTTTGAAATAATTCAATGTTTTCCTTAATATCTCCCTGGCCGGCTTTGTATACCTTGATACCCTTATTGTTCAGTCCCCGTATGGCGCCGCCGCCGATGCCGCCCACGATAATGGCGTCCATCATTTTGCCGTCCAGGGCTTTCATGGGGTTGCACTGACCGTGGACATGGCCGAGATCCTGGTTGTTGATGGTAAAAACTTCCTTATTTTCAGTGTCAAAAACAACAAAAAAAGGGGCTGATCCGAAATGTCCGAAAATAATACTTTCAAGGCCATTGTCTGTTTTAACGGGAAAACATAGTTTCATATTAATTATTCCTTTGATTTATCTTGTTTCTTTGCGTTATTATTCGGTGATACGCGTTTGTTTAACTTTTAATTTCGGTCGGTTCTGGGTCAGAATCACCCCTGCCAATACAACAAAAGAGGCCATATATTGGACGGTTGTGAACCGCTCTCCTAATATCACAGCACTCATACCTAAGGAAATTACGGGAATCAGATTTACAAATGCCGTGGCCTGGCTGGCCGGAATGCGGCTGACCCCGAAGTTGTAACAGCCATAGGCCCCTATGGTGACGATGGCACCCAGGTAAATCACGGCGGAAAAAGAGACCGGATCAATATGGGTGGGCATGACCGTGCCCGGTAAAAATAAAAGGGGAAAATAAAAAATTGCCCCTGAAAAGGCCTGGATAAAGGCTAAGAAAATCGGTTTGTACCGGCTTGTCAGTCTCTTAAGACAAAGGGCATATCCCGTGGTGCAGATCATAGCCAGGAATTCTAAGAAATTGCCCAGAAGAGGATTGGGACCGTGGGGGCTCGGTTGTGATGCAAAACTCAGCCACAGGGCGCCTGTCGCAGCAACTGCAAATCCCAGGCAGATTCTCTTGGTCAGCTTCTCCTTTAAAAAGAACCAGGCTCCGACAGCCGTCATAAGCGGCATCATGGTTGTGATCATTCCGGCTTGTGAGGCTGATGTATAGACCAGGGCCTGGGCCTCAAAGATAAAGTAAAAACAGGGCTCGCAAAGGGCCATGAGCGCTATGTATTTTAGATCCTTGCGTCGGACGGGTACTGTCTTAAGGGCTTTTGGGAAAAAGACCACGCAGAGACTGGCCACAAACATCCTGCCGAAGATAACCACCATGGGATCATAGGCCCTAAATGCCAGTTTCAGGGCCACAAAGGTACTGGCCCACAGCACCATGGCCATGAGCAGGCAGATATAAGGAATTGCAGGGCTCTCGGTTTTCACGACTCTTCCTCTTTCAGGGTAAAAACCGATTTTAATATCATTTTTTGTGATTCCCCAAAACCTTTAATTGCATTTTTCTTTTTGGGCGGAGCATTAAAAATAAACCACCCAGGTAGTTGGCGTGGCATTTCCATCGACGGTAATTCACTTAGGATGGTCAATTTTGCACCGGGATATTTAAATTCGATGCCACGCCTTACTTGCCGCAATTGCGGTGGGGACAATGGGGTAACTCAGCACCTTCCAATGATAATTGTTTGATATCAAAATTGGCACATTCCTTGGGGTCACAGCAGAGGTGACATACGCGCTTTATGGCTTTAAAGTTTAACAGTTCGATGTCTGAAGAGAGAAAGTCAGATTTTACAGGTTCTTCCTTTAAAAGGTCTGTGCTTAAATATTTTTTATTGTCGTCTGAAAAAACAGTCACCACCACATGGTCGCGGCCCATTTTATTCTGCCGCTGAACAGCGCCTAAAAAATTGGACCCGGATGAGATACCAACTGCAAGACCAAGTTCAGAGGCCAGTTTCTGAGCCATAATTATGGAATCTCCGTCATCCACCATGACAATATCATCAAGATATTCAAGGTCAACAATTGCCGGGATAAATTCATCGGATATGCCCTGGATTCTATGCTGCCCAACCTTGTGGCCTGTACTTAATGTGGGCGAGTTGGAGGGTTCCAGCGGGTGGAGTAAAACATCAGGATTTTTTTCTCTTAAAAACTGGCCTGATCCCATGATGGTTCCCCCGGTGCCGACTCCCGCGACAAAGGCATCGGGCTTTAAACCGTTATATCGCATCTGCCACCAGATTTCCGGACCTGTGGATTGAAAATGGGCATTGGAATTCTCTTTATTTGCAAATTGATTGGATAAAAAGACGTCGGTTGTTTTTGCCAGTTCTTTGGTCTTTTCTATGCTCCCTAAAAATCCGCCGTCTTCTTTTGAGACCAGATGGATTTTTGCACCCAGGCTCTTTATAAGATTGATCCTTTCGTGGCTCATCCAGTCCGGCATGAAAATCGTGACCGGATGCCCCAGTGCTCTTCCAATTGCGGAAATAGCAATGCCGGTATTCCCACTGGTAGCCTCTGTAATCATCATGTTTTGTTTTAGCTGACCTGTTTCATACCCGCGCTTTAATACATGAAATGCCATCCTGTCTTTAATACTGCCGGTCATATTCAGGTTTTCCGCTTTGGCATACAGGGTTCGTTTCTCACCCTTATAAAGGTAATCAATTGCATACATAGGCGTATTACCCACAAGGTGTTTCACATAGTTAAACCTGTTCTGAATCTCATCGGATTTCATGCTGTCTCCTGTTGATCTTTATATAATTGCAACGGGTATAAATTGCTTAAGGATCGGCTCCAAAATTACTTGATCTTTTGTTTTCAAAATACCCAGTCTTTTGAGGGGTTTTGGAAACAATTTAGATCAAGTTATTTTGTAACGATTCCTAAGATTATACAGAAAATATTATAATTTTATAGGGTTAAATAGTGAATCTACTGATCATTTCTCGGACCTCATACTATCGTAATGCCTCTAATGCTTCTCCAACTGGTGGTGCTAACTCAATGAATTTTTTTAATTTATCACATTTGTATTCAGAACAGTCAGCACACGTCGAGGTTCCCTTTTCGATGTTACATTTTCTGATCTCGCAAATATCTTCGGTAAAGTAGAATTTAGTGCTGTCTGATTTGCAACCATGGCAATTTATCTGTTCAGGTTTTATGTCAGTATTATATTGAACAGTCCATTTTTCTGCTACTTCTTTGCGTTTCGTATCACTGTTTTCTTGAGTTGCCTGATACCCTTCACATTTTGAACAATCTGCACCACAATAGGAAATCATTTTTTTCCTCCTTTATGTAATTAAAAATTGACAGTGTCATAAAACTATTTCTCTGTGATGTATTGGAAAAATGGAACTTTTATGGTCTCCTTAGGAATCGTTACAAAATAACGTGATCTAAATTGTTTCCAAAACCCCTTAAATGGGTATTTTTACAAAAGACCCCAACTGGGTATTTTGAAAACAAAAGATCAAGTAATTTTGGAGCCGATCCTTAAAAATTCAATTGGGGTAAGGCCAGTTATTTTTCTAAACTCTTTAATCATGTGGGATTGGTCGTAATAACCTCCATCAACCGATAGTTGACTCCAGCTGTAAAATTTTTCAGTTTTATATTGTTTGATTACTTTCTTGATGCGAATAACTTGGTTTAAGAATTTCGGGGTTAGACCCGTGTACTTTAAGCACTTTCTTGTAAAATGTTGTCTGCTCCAGCCAACTTCCCCACTGATTTGTTTGATAGAGATTCCACCGCCAGTGCTTTGGATAAGATTCAGTGCTCGCGACATTTGAGTTTCAACAGCATTAAGTGCTGATAACTTTTTTGTAAATATATTGTTCAATAGGGCTATCTGTTGTTCTGTAGAGTTTAAATCCGCCAGTTGACTTGAAAGATGATTTGCTTCTTGGCCTGCAAACTCAAAATAATCAACAAATAAGTCGGTCAGTTTATGTACTGGGACTTTAATAAAAGGGTAAGCCATACCAGGTTTGAATCTTACCCCAACAAGGTTGTTTCTACTATTCACAATGGGCGTTGTCATTGCTCCAACGACAAAGCTATTGAGGCTTGTTGGGTAATTTAAGTCAAAAATTATATCAATACAGCCATCAGGTATTATCGGTTTTTTGTGCGATAAGATGGGTGCTGTATCAGTTTTATATGACCAGTAGCAATCTAAGTATGATTGCAAGCTTGCTTGAGGTGTGTACTCATTGTAACTATTTAGAATTGCGGACATTATGTTTTATTATGCACGCCTTTTGGCAGTCCTAAGTTAATTTGTCTTGAAACCACTTTTTCTCATTATTATATATTCAACGCCGTAAACGATGACGAACGACATCAGCATCCAAACAAGCCATTTAAATATATTTTGTACTACAACTACATGAAGGGGATTCCCAACGACAAAATCCATAAGCGGCTGCCGAATAAAGGCTCCATGTACAGAGGCTAATAGAATCGCCAATATTAAGGACGATTTGAAATTCCCCAAAAATAAGAGTTTTTCTCTTGCAAGCCAGTAAATAGCGCTTGCAGCAAGACCATATTCAATGGATGTAAAAATGGCAATGTAACGGACATCCCATGAAGCCTGGATGGCTATTCCATCCATCTGTGATCCGATCCATGACGGCAGCCACTCAACAGTGAAAACGTGAACTACAAAACTGGCAGATGATGCAAGTGCAGCTATAAGTATCATTAATAGTATTTTCATTTTATCCTTACTTTTGAATATAAGTTGATTAACAGACCCGGATACCATTCGAAAGTTGTTAGGGATCGCGCAAAAATAACTTCACATAGTCAGTTTGCAAAAACCCTTAAAACATTGGGTATTTTGCAAACAGAACGTGAACTAATTATTGCGCGACCCCTTAGCTACTTGGATAACCTGAATATTATCCAACTTTAATTCCATTTTTGATCAATTTTCACGCACATCAGTAACACCGGGAAGGTCTGCTGTAAAGGTAATTCAAAATCAACAAAAAATTTGAATAGTCCCCCTGCCATTGCTGGGTCAGCATCGATAGCAATTGAAGCCTGTGTAACTTTGCCTGTTGAACTGTGTGGCTCAGGCAGAAGTGCCAGACGCAGGTCTATCCGGACTCTGTATCCTTCCGGGGTGGCTTTATGGGGAACATGAATATTTTCAATCAGGCTTACCATGGCATATGAATGCTGCCCAGTAAAAGGGGGGGATTTTCTGCAGTACAGGGTTTTTATTTTGCCTAAATTCTTGAATCAATTCCAACTGTGCTTTATGTAAAGCTTCTGATTTTGACATACCGGACAACCATAAGTTAAAAAACCTTGTCATTAATTTTTTTGTTTCTTCATCCGGGACTTTCCATAAAGAGGCTAATACTGTTTCAGCTCCTGCTTGCTGGAATGCCCGGCGAAGGCCCATGACGCCTTCTCCAACCTCCACTTTGCCAAGACCGGTTTCGCAGGCAGACAGGACTACCAATTGCGTTCCCCAGAGATTAAGATTTCGAACCTCAAAAGCTGTCAGCAGGCCGTCGCTCTGGCCTTGTTTCATGCGCCGTTGCCATCGATTTGCACCGGCAAGTGCAAGACCGCTTCTAAGGCGTGCATCCTCACGAAATTTGGGCTTCTTTTTAGTCGATTTTGTAATGGTTTTTACAATGAGCCCGCGATCATCTTTTTTTGCGTCTTCTTGCTCATCCTTGCCGGCAGTTCCTGTGGTATAAGATTCTTCTCTACCGGAGAACAATTCAAGGTCGGGCAGGAAAAAACCATGGGTGATCAGATGGAGAATTCTGGGGCTGTTCAATGCCATAAGTTTCTCCTCGGTTGCATGGCTTCCTTTAAGAATCTCTATGCTCTCATTGGGTCGGGCCTTCTGCCATGCCCCGGATATGGCCTCGGCCTCACTGTCAAACCCGGGAAGTGATTCAAAATACATATTTTGTGTTTCAACAAGGCTGCTGCGTTTTTGATTTCCGGCCGGAAGGGAAGGCTGAAAAGTGGATGAGGCGCTGCTTGCGTTGCTTGCCAAAAGGTTATAATCCGGATTGGTTACGATTAAGGGCGGACCTAAGGCGTCCGGTGGTTTGAGCCTTGGTATCAGATCACGTCCGTTTGAAAGATAACTGAGTTGTATTTCTTCAATCAGGTAACGGCCGTCGGCAAGCTTTATCGCGCCAAAGGGGATGAGGGACAACTCCCCGTCCGGGGCAATATAGAGCTGTTTTGTTGTTTGGGGCAGCACATTTGCAAGAGGGGCCCAAATGGCTTCTCTCAAATTTTTCTCAACTCCTAAGTCCATCGCAGGTTCAAGAACGGCGGCTCTCCATTCACGGATAAGCCTGTCTATTTTTTTGGCTTTACCAAGTACAATGTAATGAACCTGGATATCTGATGCTTTTTTCTTTCCTGTTTTTCCGGCCCACGAAAGAAAGGTGCCTTTATCCTTATACCCCTTTATTGAATTTACCACGTTCCCGTCGGCATCTATCATCATTATGGTTGGAATCGCCATGATCTTAAATCTGCTCGCCACCTCTTTTTGCTTTGTAATGTCGATATTGACCGGCACAAAATTGGCATTTAAAAATTTAAAGGTCTGGGGATCATTTAAAACTTCTTTTCTCATTTGCACGCTGGGACCGGCCCAGGGGGCATGGAAATGAGCTAAAATAGGTTTCCCTGTTCGCCTGCTCTCATTTTGGGCCTTTGTAAAATCCGTCAGCCACTCTTTTTGAGGTGGTTTTAAATATACAATAGCCGCATATCTTTCTTCCCCCCAGTCATCCTCACCTTTTTTAGATTCAAAATAAAAACGACGGTATTTGACAAACTCGATAAGTGCGCTGTCATCACCCAAATACCTGCCGACCACATCCGGACCTGCGCGAACATTCTGCTTTATTTTTGCATAGGCTTTCACGCGTTTGGATAGATCGCGTTCAAGCGTGTCCTCTTGTAACCGAAGTCTCTTGATGATATCCATCTTATTTTCTAACTTGTGTTTGGAAAGTCCCTGAAGCCTTGTCCTGATTATAGTATTGCGCACCTCTTTCAGCTCTTTGTAAATGTTTGCGGTTTCGCTGTTTTGTTCAAGCACCATGGCTTCCTGCCTGACCAGCAATGCCTGACTGCTCGATGCTTTCCAGTCAAAAATGGCCGACATAAGTTCGTTTCCGTATTGTTGTGCAATTGCAGGTTTTTTTTCAACCAGGCTGAGCAACCCTTCAAAGATAAATCTTGATTGTCCTGAAATAGCAAGATGCTCGCTTTCGGTTTGTGTTGCCAGGGTCCGGGTAATCATTTTTGCATAGGACGCCGCCCCCATGGTTAACTGGGTCCAGGCAGAATTAACATCGCCTGAGGCTGCAAGCAGATGCGAAAATTGAAGCCTTGTGTCAGCTGTTTCCCGATGCTCTTTTCCAAGGATCTGCATATGTATATCAAGGGCTTTTTCATAGAATAATTTTGCCGTCTTAAAATCCCCTGCAACACGCAGTTCAGTTCCAAAAACTTTTAGGATGTCTGCATTGAAAAGATGCAGCGAGCCCCGTATTTTTTCATAGATGGATATGGCATTGTCAAAATAGGGCCGTGCCTTTTTTTCCTCTCCCATCCAGGTCAGTAATTTGCCCAATTCGCCGGAATAGTAAGCAACATCCAAATCTTTTGACCCCTTAACTTTCCGGGTAATTTCCAGTGCCTGTTCATAGTATGGCCTGGCAGTTTCATATTCCTCCAAAAGTGCATGAATTTTTCCAACCTGAAACAGTATGGAGATAAAATGGGGGTGTTCGGGGCCAAGCTTCTTCTTTTGAATCAATAACGCTTTTTCATAGTAGGGAAGGCAGGCTTTATATCTCTTCATTTTTCTCAATTGCCTGGCTACCTGTAAGAGGCTTTTCGCTGTCGGGGAATCTTCTTTTTCTAAACGTGTTTTATATATGTTCAGCTCCCGGGTAAAATACGTATCTGCCTTATCCGGGTCAGTATCCATTAAAAGATGGGCCAGATTGTTAAGGGACGTTGTCACCTCATGATGATTCTCACCCCATATTTTTTGATTGATAAAAAGGGATTCTTCCCAAAGAGGGAGCGCGGCCTTGCCATCTCCCATGGCCTGGACCACAATTCCAAGATAGTTTAAACTCAAAGAAACTTGTAAATGAGCATCTCCCCAGAGTTTTCGGTTTATTTGCAGCGCCCGCTCCAAATGTTCTCTTGCAGTGGGGTAATCCCCCACCTCGTAATACAGAAGTCCCAAACTCATCAATGTCCGTGATGTGTTAGGATGATCGGTGCCGAATTCAGTAAGAAAGATATCCAATGCCTGCTCTAAGTATTGCCGGGCAATATCGTAAAAGCCTATTTGTCGTAGATTATCTCCAATATGATCTAATTGAACTGCAAAATCCGGATGATTTTCCCCCCGGCTTTTTTGGGTGATTTTTAAAGATTTTTCATAATAGGATTTTGCGGCATCATAATTCCCCATGTTCTGCATGACAAGAGCTAAGCTGTTTAATGCCTGTGCCGTACTGATGTGTTCCGGGCCGTTTGCCTTTTTTATAACGTCATAAGATAATTCAAAATATTCGATGGCTTTTTGAAAATCTCCGGACAACCGGAACAGGCGCCCTAAATGATTCAGGCACAGGGCCGTATCAGGATGCTCGCCAAGCTTTTTTTCATACATGGCCAATGCCTTTTCAAGGAAACCTTCTGCTTTTTGATAATCCCCCATGTCCGTGTACAGGTTGCCTATATTCTTCAGAATAAAGGCGACGTTATCACTTTCATCTCCAAAAAGTCTTTGGTTGGTATTTAGCGAATTTGTAAAATACTTAAGTGCACCTTCAAAGTCCCCCATCTCCTGGGAAAGATACCCCAGATCATTTTGAATGCGTGCCGTATTCGGATTACCGGAAGGGAAATTTTTTTTGTAGATTGAATATGCCTGTTTCATATAAGACAGGGCCTCATTTTTATCACCGATATCCATTAAAAGCCGGCCAAGATTACGTAAAACCAGTGCTGTTCTTGTATGGGCCGTCCCCAGCAGATTTCTCCTTATGACAAGCGCCTTTTCATAATAGTCCATTGCCTTTTTAGTGTTGCCCAGGTCTTGTTCAATAAGGCCTAAATTATTGAGACGTGTCGATGTATCAATGCTTTCAGGATCTATTTGTTCGTTAATAGCCAATGCCTTTGCAAGGATTACTTTTGCTTTTAAAGGATACCCCATATCCTGGACGACCATACCTAATCTGTCCATGCAGGAGGCTGTTTCCGGATGAAATAGCCCAAAAACGTTTTGTTTGATGTGCAAGGCCGATTCAAGGTGCTTTTTTGCTGCGGTATACTCTTTCAATTTATTAAACTGGTTTGCCAAAACAATGAAGGATTCAGCTGTGTCGGAAAATTTGTCTGTGAAAATTTGTCTGCGGATTTCAAGGATAATTTTTTCAGTTGCAATGACCTTAGCAAATTCCCCCTGTTTATAAAACCTTGTAGCCTCTTCATTGAGTCTGTCGATTTTTATGAGCATTTCTTGTTCAGCAGGGCTCAGGTTGGATAGATGTTTCGCTCGTTGCATACGGATTTTTGCATCATTCACTTTCCAGTGATCCGGACCATGGAGCCTTGTCTGGATGCCTAAAACTTTATGTCGGGCCTGGATTGCCTTTAAAAATGTTTTTTGCTTTTCAAGTTTAAGGGCATAGGCTTGATAAAATCCCCCCAAACGGCCCAACGGTTGCAGGTATTCGGTATTATTTACGCCATATATCAGGCCTAATATAGTTAAAGATTGTTCATAAAGTGCCTCTGCCTGATCGTGTTTTCCCATGCCGTTATATACGGAGCCCAGCAAATCGAGCACCGATGCATAATCCGGATGCGTCTCCCCAAATAGTTCTTTCAATATTTTTAACGCCTTAAGAAAGAGTGCCTCGGATTTTTGGAAATCTCCCTTAAGAGAGTGGACCAACCCCTGAACACTGTACCCAATGGCTGTTTCCCGGTGATCAGACCCCAGGATATCTTTTATAATTGCCACACTTTGATCGGCAAGATTCATGGCATCATCCAATTTGCCCCGGGCATTGAGTTCGAGAACGTCTATAACCAGCTGATCCGCTTTTGGCAGCAGGTTTCGTTTGTCCGAATCAAGTGTTGCCAGGCGGTCCGAATACCCAAGAGCAAGCCTTGTATTTGCAACACGCCAATGGTCTTTTGGGTAAACTTTTCCCATCAAGTCCAGGGCCTCTTGCAACACCTTATGCGCATTTTTGAAATCCCCCTTTTTCTCATAAACCAATGCAAGGCTGGTATAGTTGATCTGGATATTGTCCGCAGTCAGGATGTAATCCGGGTGTTTTTTATCCAGGTTTTTTTCACTGATCTCAAATGCTTTCAGGCAGAATATGGCTGCAGTTTGATAGTCTTCCATTCTGTTGTACAGTCCGGCAAGATTATTTAAGGTGGTTATGTTAGACGGATGGGCAGGTCCCCATATCTTTTTTTGAATTGCCAGGGCAGTTTCCAATTGTTGCCGTGCCTCCTCATAATCACCCATTTCCTTAAGAACCCTTCCAATATTGCCGATGGCAACGGCGGTACTCGGGTGTTCCGGGCCAAGGCTTTTTTTCCAGATTGAGATGGCCTGTTCCAGGTATTGCCGGGCCAAGGGAAGGTTGTTGGCCTCGATGCTTAAGACCCCCATACTGTTCAGGGTACCAGCAGTGTCTGAATGTGCAGGCCCCAGAACTTTTTTGCGAATTGCCAGCGCTTCATTAAAATATGAAAAGGAAGAGACATAATCTCCCATATCGATAAACAGGTTTCCTAAATTATTCAAGATGACTGCATATTCAGGGCTCTGCTTTTTAAACACCTTCTTTCTTATGGCAAGCGCCTGTTCAAAATATGTTTTTGCCTCTGTTAAATCTCCTGTTTCCTGCAGCAAAATTGCGATATAGTTCAGGGTGTCTGCAACATCGGGATGATCTGACCCCAATTTGTTTTTTTGTATAGACAATTTCTTACGATAATTATCCATTGCTGTTGCCGTGTCATCTGCATTTGAATAAAGAACAGCGAGCCATGAATAAACAATACCGGTTTTTAAATGTCCCGGTCCGAAAACATCCCGGTAAATTTGAAGAACCTGTTTTGCCAACGGGATAGCGCGACTGTATTCTTTTTGTTTATTGAAAAGGTTTATGTTTTTGATAAGTATGTTTTTCTCTGAAAAACGGGCCTGCTTTGCCGGGCTCAGGTTTGCGAGAATTTCAGTCTCCTCAAACTTTTGCCGTGCATCCGTGGCTTTCCAGTGACCTTTTCCATGCAACTTTATTTGAATGTCGAAGACTTCTTTTCTTGCCGTCAGGGCTTTTGATAAATTGCTGGCTTCCACATGGCCGATCGCTGCTGATTCTAATTGCTCGGCCACGTCCTCACTGATATTCCCATAGACATACCGGTAAATTGCCAAGGTCTTTTCACCTTCCGAAAATGCTTCCACACGCCTTCCTTGGTCAAATAATTTCCCTCCTTTTCTTAGATGACGGATCGCCTTATCCATCAATGCGCTTTTCTTTGATGTCAAAGGGTTGTAGCCGTCCAAAGAACCGGACATGGCCTTTTCAAGGCTTTGCAAGTCGTTTTGGGCGGCAATAGTTTTGTAATGCTTGTCCCCAAAGATAATTTTCCGTAATCTTAACGTTTCTTCATAATAGGGTTTGGCTGCCTTAAAATCTCCCATGAACGCCTTGATTTTTCCGATATCGAAAATTGTAACCACCGTATCCGGGTGATCCTTTCCCAGGACCTTTTGCCGGATAGCCAGCGCCTCAGTATAGTATTGCAGTGCGCCATTGTGGTCCCCTGAAAGGTCCAGAAATTCTGCAAACCGAATCAGACTTTTAATTGACCACGTATCATCACTCCCGAAAATTTGTTGCCGGGCCTCAAATACCTGACATGCCAATGGTATTGCCGCGTTGAATTCAAGATGCTGCTCAAGTTTGTCCATTTGCCTTTCAAGCGTATTTACTTCGGACAGGGCATTGACCTGATCGTTGCTCAATGCTGATAATTTTTTAGCATGATCAAAAGCTGATCTTGCGTTTGTCACTTCCCAGTGATTTTCTTTATACAGCTTAATTTTAACGGAAAGATTTTCTTTTTGTGTATTATATACGGCGTTAAAATCTTGTTTTTCCATGTAATCGTCTGTCAGTTCTTTCAAAACAATGGCGATATTCTTCAATGTTCTGATCGTTCTTACATGTGATAAATTCAGCGTCTTCTCATAGATGGTAAGAGCTTTCCTATAGTACGGCTCAGCCTTTAAATAATCATTCAGGCTATGATAAGACGCGCCTATATTGTTCAGATTAATCCCATAGTCCGGATGAAGCCGGCCTAAGTGGTTTTGATAAATTGGTGCTGATATCTCATAGTATAAAACAGCTTCCCGGTATTTTTTCGTCTCAAAATATATTTCACCAAGATAGAAGATCCTTTCTCCATAGACAATATCCTGGTCCCCTAAGATCTCTTTGGTAATGGATATGGATTTTTTTACGGCATCAATGGCTTTTTCATATGCTTTATCTGCCCTTAGGTTTTTGGCGGTTTCATACAACCTGTGGGCATCTCTCATTTTTCTGCGATTGCTTGTATTCAAACCGGATAAGCGTTCCGCATTTTCCAGGTCCAGCCGGCTATCTGTTATTTCCCACTGCGTGTTCGTATATACGCTTTTTTTAAGACTCAAAACCTCTTGAAATGTTTTTTTGGCCTCTTTAAAATCTCCTTTTCCAATCTGGCTTTTACCCTGGTTCTCAAAGGCATCAATGAGGGATTTTAAACTTTTAATATAGCCTTTATCCTTTTCTCCAAACACCTGCTTTCGAATTTTTACCGCCTGCTGATAATTTTCAACTGACCGGACATGGTCGGCCATCTGCCCGTAAAAATATCCAAGATTGTCATACATTAATGCGATTTCAGGGTGATGCTTACCAAGCAGTTTGCCATAGATCTGCAGCGCTTTTTTATGGAGCATTTGTGCACGTGCATGAAGTCCCATACGACTGTAGGCAACCCCAATTTTATTGAGAAGTTGTGCGTATTGAGTGAAATTCTCACCAAGCGTTTTTTTGTGTATTGCCTCTGCCTCTTCCAGTAATCCTAACGATTCTTGATACTCTTTTTTGTTAAAATGGGTTGCGGACTTATCCACAAGCCCGGTAATTTTTTTCAATTCGTCCTGCACTTCTCGTCCCAGGCTCTTTATTTTATTTAACCGGTCATAATATACCCTGGCATTGGTCACCTTCCAGTGTGAGGTCCCCCATAACATCTTCTTTCGGTGTATTAGTTCTTTCTGGATGGCCAGGGTGGAAAGATAATCGTTTACCGCCTCTTTTTCCCTGACCGAGTCTTCAAGCATTTCAGTCAGATATTCAAGGCTCAATCGTGTTTTTTCATGCTTTCGGCCAAAGACCTGGTCCCTTATTTCAAAAGCGGAGCGATAATAATCAGCCGCCGCTTGATGGTCTTTTTTCTCCTCTTGCAGGATGCCCAGGTTATTCATGATAACAGCCACGTCCGGATGTCCGGTACCCAGTAGCTTTTTCCTCATTGCAAGGGCTCTTTTATAAAACACTTCCGAGTTAACGTTGTCATCCAGATAGGAGTACAGGACCCCGATCAAGTTTAACTGCCGTGCTGTTTCCGGATCACCATTTGGCCCGAAAAGATTTTCGTAACGACTCAGCACCTTGAGCCGGATGGCGATGGCGTCCTTATATTTTTTCTTTTTATACTCCTCATAGGCCCGGGCACTAAGTGATTCAGCTTCAGACAGCATCGCCAGTTCAACCACCCCAAACCGCCTGAGTTTGTCCGCCCGTTCCATTAAAAGGCGGGTGTCCGTCACTTTGTAGTGGGATTCCCCGAATAGTTCGCGTTTGACTTCCGTAAGCTGCTGCCATGCATTATAGGCTACCGCATAATCATTTTTCTGCTGCTTAAAGAGCGCATATCGCTTTAAAATATTTTCAAGCAGGCCGAGACGGTCCAAGTATGTCTTATGCCTTTTGCCGTAAAGGGTTTTGGAGATACGAATTGCCTTGCGGTAGTAGTTCATTGAATTCTCATAATCTTTTTGTTGATCTGTAATATAGCCCAGATTCTTTAAAAGCAGGGCAACTTCCGGGTGATCGTTTCCCAGTAGCTTTTCATATATTTCAAAGGATTGCCTGAAGTGTTTTTCGGCTTTTTCATTGCGGCTGACCCTGCTGTAAAGAACCCCCATGCGATTCAACTCTCCTGCATATTCCAGGGTTTGGCTGCCTAAAATCTTTTCTATTATTTTAAGGGATTCGTCACGGGCAGATATCGCTTCATTGTATCTCTTTTGCTTTAACAGCTCACTGGCCTCATTTTGACTTATTTCAAGTTGAGCCAGTTGGTGAAGTTTCGGCGTGTCAAGTGTTGCCAATTGATCCACATGAGCCACAGCAAGGCGCGCATCTGTAACCCGCCAGTGCTTTTCGCCATATTTTTTTGTCTTTATTTCAAGGATTTCGACCCTGGCTTTTCTGGCCGGTGCAAAATCCCTCCTTTGAATATGAAGATCGGCAATCTGGTTTAAAGAGGCGACATAGACGTATACGTCTTTCCCATACAGCTTTAAATTGATTTCGCGCAATCCTTCGGCAAGCTCAACAGCCATGTCAAGCCTGCCTGATTTTGAAAGATCCGTGACCTGCTGTTTTAACAGTTCACGCTGGGTCCTGAGTTCTTTTTTTTGTACTTCCGTCAGGTCTGCTTTCCCGTCAGGGGAGGGCTTGCTGGCATATATGCCAGGCGCATAAACAAAAAGGGTAATAACAAAGGCAAGGCAAAACACAATCAGGCTTTTATTGGCAACACCGTCCCTATTGTACGTTTGACCATCCATTCTTGTTCCCTTACCTTTTAATCTTCGACGATTTTCTTGAGGCAGTGAAAATAACTTTCCGTATTATACCACATGCTTGCCGGATATTCCCGTTTTGATATGATCGCAAAACCAGGGCAGGGAAATTTATTTCAGGTGGGTTCCGGAATCTTATAACTTGTAAAAAGATAGAGAGTGTCAGAATGATGAGTTGATAAGTACGCTCTGATCAACAGCCCTCCGAGAGAATGCCCTACAAAGTGGACTGACCCTTCATTACCTGAATAGATGCTGTCAATTTTGGGTGTGACCCGCTGTAGAATGTCTTCCGGAGAACGGTTCCGGGAATTACATCCCACAGGATTAACCTCAAATGTTTTTATTCATGGGGTACAAACCGATAAGTATTGGCATTTTAATTGCGGCCAAATTATAAGCATGTTTCCTCCAATCATAAACTGAATCATGAAGTCAAAATGTCTTTTAGCAAGAAGTCTGTTCCAATAAACTCTAACAGTGTTTTTATAACCGGATTTTCAGTAAACTGCCCCATCGTATAAGCCTTGTATAGTTTGCCGTTATTGATGTATATTATCAGGGATTCAACTTTTCCAGAACCACTTCATTTTACAGCGTCAATAAATTTGGTCTGTTCAAGGATTGGTAGGGGTAAGGAGCGTGAATGAGCCAGAATTCTTATACTTTGGTCTTTTCCGGGAAATGGGCGCACCTGGAGCCTGAATTTATCCGGTTTCACTTCAGGGATTCCCTTATCCGGATTCGAATTGCGTTGCTGATCTGCATCTTTTTTTATGCCATTTTCGGGATTCTGGATGCCCTTTTGGCCCCGGAAAAAAAAGAAATTTTCTGGCTCATTCGCTACGGGATGTTCTGTCCGGCTGCTGCAGGGGTGATCTGGTTTTCCTTTAAGCCCAGTTTTGAAAAATATGCCCAGATCAGCCTGTTCTGGCTCTGCTTTATGGCGGGTTTCGGGATTGAACTCATGGTCATCCTTGCCGGACCGCCGGCTGCATACTCATACTATGCCGGTATTATCCTGGTATTCATTACCATTTTTACTTTTATCCGATTACGCTTCATCTATGCCGTGCCCTGCTCCTGGCTCATTGTCATCTGTTATGAAATCGGGGCCATCTGGATTCTCAAGGCTCCCAGCGGCATTCTCATCAACAACAATTTTTTCTTTATATCGGCTAATATCTTTTGCATGCTGGCAGGGTATTCCATTGAATACAACATGCGACGGCGGTTTTTATCCCAGTATAAGCTGGAACAGGAGAAAAACAAAGTCAGCCGAATCAACAAAGAACTTGAGCAGAGGGTGGCCGAGCGGACAGCCCAGCTTGAGGCCACCAATGCAGAATTGGCAGAAGCCCTTGCCCAGTCCAGAGAACTGGCCCAAAAAGCAGAGGTTGCCAATATTGCCAAAAGTGAATTTCTGGCCAATATGAGTCATGAGATCCGGACCCCTATGAACGGAGTCATCGGCGCCACCGAGATCGTCCTGACCGAAGACCTGAGTCCTGAAGCTGAAAAAAGCATCCGAATGATACATGACTCAGGCATTTCCCTCTTAAAGGTTGTCAACGATATCCTTGATTTTTCTAAAATCGAATCTGGGCACCTGGAAATGGAGCAGGCCCCGTTTATTCTTGAAGAAGCCATTGACCGGCTCATGGAAATGTTTTCCGGAAAAGCTGAACAAAAAGGGATTGCCCTTGATGTGCAATTGTCTCCTGATATACCGGAGACCCTGGTGGGGGATGCCATACGCCTAAGGCAGGTTCTTACCAACCTTATCAGCAATGCCGTTAAATTTACCGATGCCGGCGGCACCATCACCCTGGTTATCCATCAAAAAAAAGAACGCCCTGATACAGATACGGTGATGCTGGACTGCTATGTCAAGGATACAGGTATGGGAATTGCGACAAAGGATTTAGAAAAATTATTTGATCCCTTTACCCAGGCAGACAGTTCTGCCACCCGGAAACACGGGGGCACCGGCTTAGGATTAACGATCTCCAAAAAACTCATTGAGCAGATGGGGGGGCAGATTCATGTGACAAGTGAACTAGGAAAAGGCACAACCATATTCTTTTCCTGTTGTTTCGGTTGCATGGCCGAAGAAATGCCCATCCAACCCACCATGCAGGCGGCCGAAGATTTGACACGCCAGCACAAGGAACGTATCAAAGGATCACATATACTGGTGGCAGAAGACAATCCCGTGAACCAGAAGATCATTAAAACCATCCTTGAAAAAGCCCAATTGACTGTAACCATTGCCAGTAACGGTAAGGAAGCGGTGGACACCCTGGGCAAAGCGTCCTTTGATGCCGTGCTCATGGATATCCAGATGCCGGAAATGGGCGGGGTTGAAGCCGCTACCCATATCCGGAATCATCCCCAAAAAGGAGGCATCCCTATCATTGCCCTGACAGCCCATGCCATGAAAGGCGATGAAGAGACCTATCTGTCCGCAGGCATGGACGGCTATGTAACCAAGCCCATTGACCAGAGCAAATTGTTTAAGGTACTTTTCGACAATATTAAGGGGCAATCCTCTGTTTCAGGTGCTTCCTTTATTAAGAGCTGCTCTAATGATTAGATCCCTCAAGGAGTAAATGAAATACTCGTCGGAAAGGCTTAAAAAGGGTTGACAATGTCTATTTATGTAGCGAGTTTTTTTTGTTGCGAGTTTTACCCCGCCTGATCCAGCCGGACCCCGCCCCTATTTTTTAAAATAGTACCCCGCCACCTCGTCCAGTCCGATCATAGATCTGAGGAGGTACCAGGTCTATGAGAAAACGAACCCGACAGCGCAGGTGCAAAAACTGCGGTGAGCTTTACAAGACCGATCCCCGCCATTTGAAAAGACAAAAATTTTGCCGTAAACCGGAATGCAGAGCTGCCAGCAAAAAATACAGCCAGCATAAATGGCTGAATAAGCCAGAAAATCGGGATCACTTTTCAGGTCCAGAAAATGTGGTCCGTGTTCAGGAATGGCGCCAGGAAAATCCCTGTTACTGGAAGCGGAGAAAAACTTCAAAAAAGCTCCCCTTAATTGAAGATGCGTTACAAGAGATGAAATCTATCCAAACTCCTGCTGGGAAAGGATCTTCGATCGATTTAGTTCAAATTGCGTTACAAGATTCATTACCGGACAAGAGCCTTGTCTTTATTGGCTTTGATGCTCATCTTAACAAAAACGCATTAAAAAATTTGATTGATATCATTCGGCAAGGGGATATAATGTCGGAGATGGATCTTCCTAAAATTTGATTCCAAAAAAGCAAAGGGTGCTAAAATGGACGGTTTTCTTTTTAAGCCTAAAACTATCGCTAAAACACATAGTAATTCAAAGAGGAAATTTGGGTTGATTCAGATTTTAGACAAATATTGCGGGAACGAAAAACTGGCTTGACGATTAGCACACGAGTGGAACGGATATTGCCAGACACGGTGACCTACGTAGTACAACAAAATATTATGTTGCGAGTTGTTTTGAAAAATCTTGAAATCTCTTTTAACGTGCTGAATTTAAAAGAAATATCGATTTGCACGAGCAGAATCAAAATCCTTTTAAAAATCAGGCAGTTACGGTCGCTCGCAACATAAGTCTATGATTGTGGGGGGCGGAATAACGGTTTCCTGCCCCATGGTTCTTCTTCCAGTAGTAGCTTTTACGCAAATAAAAAAGTTTCGACAACTTGCATTTATCTGGATTGCTTTATGATGAAATTATCGTTTCCAATAGGTTTTGTATCCTTGAAGAATTTGGGGATTTGAAATTAATCATAACTCCAGGCAACGTGTTTCAGTTCGATTCTATTTAGTTGACCTATAATCTCAAAATATTTACAATATCCATGATATGGAAAAGAAAAACTCCAAAAATGAGGAAAATAAATGATCGATTCTTATCCTGACGATATCCCCGAGAAGAAAATTGATCAGCTGATCACTTTCTATCGAGGTAGACTTTATCTTAAGGATTCAAAGTTCAAAATTCTTTCAGATATTGCGGATGATGCTGAAAAAATGCTTTATTTTCTTGAAGCTAAAAAAGAACCGCTGATCAGGGAATTGAAACGGAAAAAGATTGGTCTGCAACCTTCTAAAATTAATGGTTTTGTACTGAATAAGGCCAGATACTCTGAGATGGGTATCGGATAAACTGAACCATTTAACATTTACGACTCAATTTACATGTTTACACAGTCTAATTTACTATTCAGGCCCCGGATAGTCCGGGTGGGATTTGAGTTCAGGAATCCACCTGAAAAGCAGAAGTAGCTAAACTGAGTGTTAAAGATATCGGGGGCAGGATCTGTATTCTGCTAACATCTGTGACCACAGAATAGATCATATTAATGACACAGAGAGCAGTCCTGGGTGTCGCACATTAAACCGCCGCTTGCAGCACCTAACTGCTCATCCGGTACTTCAATGCCGTTTTCCTTGCTCATTGTAATAATATCGATATTGAAATTTCCAATGTGTATTCGCCTCAGTGGGAAAACTTGAGTTTTTTTTGTTATTATGGACACGCTCATAATGAGCAACTGATGTAATTTTTCCCTCTTTGGAAAATGATAGTCCTGTTAACCAAGTGTCATCTAAGTCCCGGTAATATTCATTTTCTTTTATCCCCTTTCTTGAATAGAGAATTTCCGGTGGATAATCTTCAGCAGAAAATTGGGTTCTATTGGAAATAAGTTTGCCGTTCTTATATCCTTTCCAGGCAGACCAGGAGCGCTTGCCGTTATGCTGCTTTTTGATTCTTTTGCCTGTAAGACCGCCGTGACTATAGATGAATTCTTTTATTGCAACATAGCCCTTCCCCGATCGATAGGGTTCAAAGAAGACCTGCGAAGATTTTCCATGTTTCCGCCATTGCAATTTCCCGTTTTTGTAAAAATAAGTATACTTGATATCTCCATATTTATCATAGAGGTGGTGCTCTCCATCCCGGGGGCGATTGGTATTTGAAGAGGCATATTGAGATTTATCGGTTTGCGCGGGCGCCTTTATTGTGACATAAGCCGTCCCCCTTGCAGACAAGCCTTGTGAGTCCGTAACCGATGCCTCAATCTTGTGGCGGGTATCCATCTTTTGACCAGTGCCGGAGAAAAAGCCGGTCAGTTTTTTGCTAGAGCCTTCGATATTCAGCCCCCGGGAGCGAACGGATATATCAAAGGGTGGTGTGAACTCTTTTGGAATCAGAATTTGATATCTGCCGAAATCCCCACTTTTAATGGTTTTGTCAGCTTTCAGGGTTAAAAGATACTCATCCATGGTAAAGGTCATCCGGACCTCATCCGGTTGGCCTTCCCCGGCCCTGATGCTTGCGGTAAACTCAACGGTGTCGCCGGGTTTAACGCTTTTCTTCCCCAGGCGGATGCCGGTTTTCTGGGTTTTTTTATCCTTTTTGCGGTCATATAGCCGGGCCAGGGAATAGATTTCCCGGCCTGTATCCCTGTGAACGGCACTCAGGTGGGTTTCGACACTTTCAATGCCGGGTGCAAGTTCGAAGGAGGCGTAAAGATGGGGGACCTGACCCGGTTTCAAAGGCGTCCTGTCCTTGGTGTCATCCTTGGTGTGGGTCACCCAGAGTTTTATATTTTTTACAGGATTTACCACGGAAAAAGAATAATCTGTCCTTGTTTTAATCTTTTCATTTGATGCCAGGGAATGGGTTACCTCAAGGGTGTAGTCACCATCCTTAAGTTTATCAATACGGGGTTTCATCCACCTGTCATGGAGGCCGGAGGTTTCGGAGAGCTGTTCTACCTTCTCTCCTAAAAATTCTCCCTTATCCGTATACAACCGCCAGGCGATAAAGGTGAGGACAGGTTCTTTAATTAAAGGATCCATCTGTTCGGGATGCGCAACCCTGGCCCGCATCCAGATAATGTCTTTGCCTGCCACCGTGAGGGGCAGGGGCGCCACCTTTCCTGTTTTAGACTCCTGCAACGCCTCAACAACCATTTTTTGTAATTTGATTTGATTCTTTTCAACCAGATCAAAGCTCAACTCCTGGAAGGCAACTATTTTTTGGGTCTTATTGTCGATGGCGCGAACCGATACCTTGTGCCGTCCCAGATCAAAATACTTGTCAAACCGTATTCCCATTCTGCCGATATCAGGGCTGTCAGCCGGCTCGCTCTTTCTCGGCGTGTTACCATCAAGGAACCATTCAATGGTATGGTTCTTATCCCATGTACCATATTTTTTAACGTGAAAATCAAGTTTTTCATCCAACTTCACATCCCCGGTAAAGGGCTGGCCGTCTTCCTTTACAGCAACAATCGGGCCGATGTCCAGGGCATTGGAAATGGTGAAGAAAAGAAAAGAATGATCCATCTGCTTGTTTGACTGGTTGTCGAATAGTCTGAAAACAACCTCATAGGTTCCCGGTTTCATATCCTTACTGGTAGTAACAAAGGAGGCGGCATTCGGGCCTGTTGCCGATACTTTTGGCGCTTTAAATATTATATTCTTATTTGCGTCCTTTATCTCCCAGCGGACCAGGTGGTCTTTTGTCCAGGTAGAATTTTCCTGAGTCCGGAAGATCAGGGTATCTTCAAGCCCCACCCGGTTCATGGAGAAAAGCCGTTCGCCTTCGGGAGTCCGGCGTTCACCGGTTACAGGTCCCAGGTGAATTTTATCCATCCTGACAATGGCGGCATCAAATTTTTTGCCCTGAAGATCCTGGGAACCTGCCCTGATATCGTCGTCCTGCCAGTTTTTAAACATATCATGGCTTGTCATTGCGCCTTCTTTTACGGCATCCATACCGGAAATAACCGGGCGAAGCGTCATGCTTCCCACAGTGTCGGATGTGATATCCCAGAACAGTTCACCGGTTTTCATATAGATATTTACAGGTTCCCCTTTTTTTATCTTTTCAAGGATCTCCGCCTGGATACGTTCATCCGCTTTCCACCCACGTTCCATGGCGCTGATCACAGGAACAGGATACAACTCCAGCATGACAACGGCGGTCTGTTTCAATAGTTTTTCAGCTTCTGAATCATCTTTATCTATATTTATAAAGGTGTGCTGACCCTGGTTTAATTTTTCAAGCTCATCCCTGATGGCCATATAATCCCCGACAAAAGAGGCAACTTTTCCGCCTTTGTGCAGGATCTGTGTCTTGCCAGCCATTTTATGACTGATCTTTTGGGCCATGCCGTCAGGAACCCTTTTGTTCTTTTGCATCCTTTCGATCAGTTCCCCTTTCTGGCTCGGGCTTAGATCCTGTGATAATGCGACGATCCTTTTTTCAAGGGACGGGGCTTGCTTCGGGTTCCGGGCAGCCAGCTCACTGAGCATCAGGGCCTCATTCATTTTTCCTTGGCTTAAAAGAAATTCCCGGTTGGCTTCAACACTTGCCGACATGATCTTGCGCTTGCTTGCCGTAACCGTTTCCGACGGCGCCCGGACTTTCCCCTTGCCCGGCTGTGCCGATGCATCCTGTGCCCTAGTGTCCGCATGCCGGGCCAGGTTCGTATTGGCATCCTGAATACGGGTCAGATACTTGGACTGCTGGGCCTGGATCTGCTGGAGTTTTGCCTCCATGCTCATCCGCCTGTTATAGGCATGGGTCCCCTTGGTATTTGCATCCGGATGCTGATTGACCTGTCTTAATTTGACTGCATATTCAAGACTCTTGCCTTTTTTATCCCCGATAAACTCGCGCATCTCATCCAGGTAGGCCAGGGTTTCTTTGACACTGGGCTGGAGACCGGATCGCGATTTTGCCTCGTAGGCAGCAGCGTCTTTTCGCTTGTAGGCATCATTATTAGCCTCTGCGATTTTTCCAAATTCTTTCGAACTTGCAACATTTGCAGGGTCACACATAATATCAATGTCATTTGTCTTAAGCCAGTTACGGGTCGGATCTCCGCCTGCCTCGGTTGATTGAATATAGTCGTTGATTTTTTGATTAAGGGTGGCCTGAATTTGTTTAACCTGCTTGGCGGATTTGGCATTTGTAATAAAATCGGAATCTGTCCCCGCATCCCAGGGTTTGCCTGCATCCCGTTTCTGGACCTCAAAGGTTGCCCCGTGCTGCTTTGAGGCCTCCTGGGCGAATTCCACAATTTTCTCGCTGTAGTGATCCTGGGAAGCCTGGTATCCTTCATTGGACACTATATCATGAATGCGCATCTGGTTTACCAGGTCATTATGCTTGACCAGCAGTCCCTTCTGGTACTTTGAGGCATCATTTTCACCCATGGCCTCGACGGCGGTAACCAGTTCATCCGTGAATGCAAAGGCCTGGTTTGCCAAAATCAAAAGAAGGAAGAAAAGAAAAAAGAGTATGCGTTTCATGATGCATCCCCCCAGGTTTTCAGCAGGTTTCCGGCATAGGCCTGCGTCTCTTTGCTGCCAAGGTTATTCTCAAGGATGGATTTTAAGGTTTTTATGGCTTCCTTTGGCTGGTCGGCCTGTTTTAGCAATACGGCCAGGCAAAACCGGATGTCAGGAACGGTAAGGTGCTGCTTTTTAAGGGCCTTGAAGAATACAACACCGTCCCCGGTCCTTCCGGCTGCGATATAACAGGCCGCAAGGGGATTTAACACCAGGCTGTTGACCATGTTCGGATCCTGAAGCAAAAACTGATATTGCTCGATTGCCAGGTCAAATTTTTGAAGCCGGGTTAAGGTCTGGGCCAGCATCAGTTGGGCCCTGCCGTGGTACGGGTTGGCGGCCACGGCCCGCAAAAATGAAGAAAGCGCCTTCTCATAAGCCTGTGGGGTGTTTTTCATCTCAAGGTACAACATGCCCTGGACAAACCATATCTCAGCACTTTCCGGGGCAATGGCTGTGGCCTGGTCAATGTTGAACAA
>PIVQ01001158.1 GCA_003354055.1 Desulfobacteraceae bacterium
CATATTAAGCATTACCTTTTTATCTGCTTTTGTCTTCCTTGGTAGCATTACATATAAAGGTAGTTCAAATGTATATGTCATAATGCTCCAGCCGTACACATAGCTATACATGCAATTATCCCAATAATTAATAAAGCTTCAATTAGATTTACTAAGACATTTCTTGTATTATTATCCATTAATCAACTCCTTCATATCGCCCATATAAACCCTATCGCAATAAACCCTAATATAGCAACTGTTATTGCTCCTATAATTAAATATGCTAAAGTATTATTCATTTCGTGCCTTGTAGCAATTATGTTCTTTCTTCTCTCCGGCTATAGCTACAACAATAAACCCAATCACAGGGCTTAGTAGCATACTTAAAAATGTATATCCCATTCCTGATCGACCTTTACTACTAGCGTAAACTCCACATAATGCTGATAATATTATCCATGCTATTAGTATACCCATTCTATTTCTCCTTCTTTTCTAGTTTTTCTATTCTAAATGAAAGTGAAGCGATTAATTCGCATAATGCCTCTCCTTGAAATACTGCGTTTCTTACCTTTTCTTTCATTTCTTGGAAGATTTCTTCAGTTCTGTCTTGATCTGTCATCCTATCTCCTTCTTATTGAACAACGGTTTAAGTGTATCTCTTATTTCACTGTATTGCTTATCCAGTTCAAGTAAAGGTTTAATCAGGGATTCAGCAAGCTCTATTTGCTTAAGCTTATATTCATCTAAAGTATTCCTAAAATCTTTACCTTTGGGGTATGCAATTCTATATTGTTTATACTCTTCTGATATTCCTAACATTTTATAGATCATCTTTGTATATGTAGCAAATCCGTTGTTATGCATACGCTCTTGCTCTCCACTCTCTTGTACTGCATCTGTTAGAGATTTACGTACTTCTTTACCGATTTCTCTAGTAAGTCTTGTTTTGTAATACTCTTTTTCTACTGCAATGAAATAGTCCCTTACTTTCTCACCAGTATGATTGTTTTCTATCATTGATAAATGTTTACACATATCAACTGTAATTAAATATACTTTTCTTTTTTTACCACCTCTCACGGTTGAGTATTGGTCAATGTAAAAATCTTTCTTCTCTACGAACCCGTAATTCTCTATCCTCCTTCTTATCCAATCGGCATGATAAGACTTTACCTCTAATTGCTTATGCAACAGTTTAGAATCTATTACCTTAATTCCTTTTCTATCTATTATTTCTATATCAAACATATTTACCTCTACTAAAATAATAACCTATAAAATAGTTACTGTCAACACTTGACACGTGGCATGTTATGATATATTCTTTAATTATCATAACTTTTAAGGAGAACAAGATGAGAATAAATTTTAATGCAATACCAGAATACAGAATTTGGAGAACAGGAACTAATAAAAAGATCGGTAGTAAAGGTAGACCAGGATCTAAACTTATGAAAAAAATGGTTAGACAGCAAATAAAAAGCGAAGCTAGAAGACAGCGAATTTCTGCGAATAAAGGCAAAGCACTTTGAAGTTAAATAAAGATGTGATTTGAAATCGCACCTTTAGGTCATTTATGGCATAAAGTATTTTACTCATTTTTGAGTTTAATTAAGTTTGGTGATTTGAAATCACATTACTAGGTTTATCATTCCAAGTGATAAACCTATCTTTTGATCATAAATGATTGAAAGTGCAAAGGTGGTAAAGAATGATTAATTATTGGACAGAATTACATGGAGAAATTACATGTGATAAATGCAAGGCTACTTTGGAT
>PIVQ01001159.1 GCA_003354055.1 Desulfobacteraceae bacterium
TCCTGCGGAGAACCCCAGCACCTGGTCAGTGAACTGTCCGGCATCTCGGGCAGGTTCACCGATCTTGAAATCGTCCGGCTTTTAAGCATTGAAAGCGGTCCTTTAACCCTGATCGCCAACAGGTCCCATTCCCAGCAGTTTAACATCAGGTCCTTTTACCTGGGATCCGGGTCCCCAAACATTATCCGCAAAAACCAGCGGTTTATCACCCCTGCAAACCTCTCCCAGATCCCCCACCTGTTCAAATCAGGGCTGATGCACCTGAATGCGGCCCTGATTCAGGCGTCCCCTCCGGATGATTTCGGTTGGATGAGTCTCGGAGTGTCAGTGGATATTAACCTGTCTGCCTGTGAAACTGCAGATATTGTTATCTGCCAAATCAATCCAAACATGCCCAGAGTGCTGGGGCGAAGCTTTATCCATGTCAACGATGTGGACCATATTGTTGAGCATGAAGAAGAACTTCTGACCATCAAACCCCTGCCGGAGCTTGAAACCGCCAATATAATAGCCAAACATATCTCAAGGCTCATTGAGGACGGCTCCACACTCCAGACCAGTCTGGGGGTTACCAACGAAGCCACAATGGTCTGCCTGGCGGAGAAAAACGACATAGGCATCCATTCCCAATACCTGTCCGACTCCATCATGCGGCTCTTTTCCCTTGGGGTGGTCACCAACAAGAAAAAAGGATTTAACGACGGCAAACTCGTTGCCGGCAGTGCTGTGGGATCCAACCTGCTATACGAATTTTTAGATGACAATCCTTCCATTGAATTTCACCCGTCCGATTATATAAACAACCCGGGTATAATAGCCCGGCACAACCACATGGTTACCCTGAATACGGCCATTGCCATTGACCTCACAGGTCAGGTGGCTGCTGATGCCCTGCCCTTTAACAATTACACCGGCATCAACGGCCTCCTGGATTTTACCCGGGGCGCTGCCATGTCTGAAAACGGCAAATCCATTCTCATGATGACCTCCACCTCGGATCATGGACGACAGAGTCGTATCGTTCCCTCTCTGGACAATATCGCTGTGGTGGTGCCAAGGGGAGATGTTCAGTTTGTGGCTACAGAATACGGGGTGGTGAACCTATTCGGCAAGACCCTTCAGGAAAGGGCCATGGCCCTGGTTTCCATTGCCCATCCCGACCATAGGGATGAACTCTTTACCAGAGCCAAAGAGATGGATCTCATTGACAGCGACCGCAAATTCAAACAGGCCATCAAAGGGGTATATCCCCTGAAATACGAACAAACCGTTGTGATCAACGGCATCCCCATCACGTTCAGACCAGCCAAACCTGTTGATGAACGGAGAGTTCAGGAGCATTACTACACCATGAACCGTGGGGATATTGTGTCCCGGTTTTTCCACGAGAAAAAAAGCTTTGTCCATGACCAGATAGAGACCACTTACGAGATCGACTATGTCAATGATCTGACCATTGTGGCCACCATTGGTGAAATTGGATTTGAAAAAATCATTGCCGTGGGCGAATACTTCAGAAATACGATCATTAATATGGCAGAGGTGGCATATTCCGTGTCCAAGGAATACCAGGGCATGAGCATTGCCAGAATCCTCCAGGATAAACTGGCACAAGCGGCGCAAGACAACGGCATAAAGGGATTGATTGCCTATACGTCTCCCCAAAACAAAGGCATGATCCGTTTATTCAACAAATTGCCCTATCAGATAAAATCTGAGAAGGATGATGATATGCTCATCCTCAACTGTTTGTTTTCAGA
>PIVQ01000365.1 GCA_003354055.1 Desulfobacteraceae bacterium
CTTTATTCTTTTATCTGTCAATTTACAAATCAACCTTACAATATCAATGTTGGCCCATTCGTTATTACCACCTATATTGTAGGTTTCCCCATCTCTTCCATTTTCAAGAATAAGATTAACGCCCCTGTTATGATCATCCACGTAAAGCCAATCCCGAATCTGCTTTCCGTCACCATAAATAGGTAAAGGCTTTCCACCAAGGATATTGGCAATGCAAAGGGGAATCAATTTTTCGGGGAACTGAAACGGCCCGTAATTATTTGAACAATTGCTGGTGGTCACCTCAAGTCCATAGGTTTCATGATAGGCCAGGACCAGATGATCCGAAGACGCCTTACTGGCAGCATAAGGAGAGTTCGGTGAATAGGGTGTGGTTTCTGAAAACGGTAGATCGTCGGCTCTTAATGTCCCATAGACCTCATCTGTAGACACATGATGAAACCGATGCAGCCTGCCGGTCCCTTTATCCAGCCAACATTTTTTGGCTGCCTTTAAAAGAGAATGAGTGCCCACAACATTGGTTTCAATAAACGCATCCGGCCCGTGAATAGATCTGTCAACATGAGATTCTGCTGCAAAATGCACTATTGTATCAATGTTGTAATCCAAAAGCAGATTTTCCACCAGCGCCTGATCAAGAATATTCCCATGGACAAATGAGAATCCCGGGTTATCTCTCAACAGATCAAGGTTCTTTATATTTCCGGCATAAGTTAGTGCATCAAGAACAATCAAGCGATCGTCAGGATATTTATCCAACCAATAATATATAAAATTGGTACCAATAAATCCGGCCCCTCCCGTTACAAGCAGTCGTCTCCTCATGCCAATTCCTCTATCATTTCCCGAAGCTGTTTTCGCCAGTGAGTAGGTTTAATACCTGTTTTCGTCAAAAAGCCATTTTTGTCCAGCACGCTATAATAGGGTCTCTTGGCTGGGGTCGGATAAGACTCGGTTCCGATGGGCAATATTGGAATCTGCCTATCTAACAATCCAAGAGCCAATGCCTCTTCTTGAATGGCTACAGCAAAATCATACCAGGATGCCACTCCCGCATCGGTCCAATGATAAATGCCCTGCAGCCCCATTCCAATGGATATCCAGATAACACTCGCCAGCCCTTTGGCCCAGGTAGGGGTTCCGATCTGATCATCAATGACGGTCAATTTATCTTTTTCACTCATCAAGCGCATCATGGTCTTTACGAAATTATTACCATGTGCTGAATACAGCCATGCTGTACGGATAATCAATGCATCTCTGCCAAGAATCATCCGGACTGCCTGCTCTCCTGCCAATTTTGAACGTCCATATACAGATTGCGGTTCAGTTACATCCCCAGGCGAATAGGGTTTAAAATGCGTTCCATTGAAAACAAAATCAGTGGAAATATGAACCAGTTTAAGATTATTTTTTTTACAAAGTCTCGCTAGTATCTCAACTGCCTTTTCATTAATTTGATAAACAAGCTTATATTCTTTTTCCGCCTGATCCACATCTGTATAAGCTGCTACGTTAACAATGCAATCAAATCGATCTTTTTTAACACACTCCCGGATACTTGCTTCGCTTGTAAAATCCACTTTCGGGTAATCACAGGTTTGTATATGAACATCTGCCGGGCAGGTTCTAAAAAGTTCCCACCCCAATTGCCCGTTTGCCCCCAGCAATAAAACCTTCATGGAAACACCTCGGCATCTTTCAGCCTAACACCGTTTCTATCTTTTTCAGACAATAAAATTCCTTCATCTGGAATCAACGGCCATTCAATACCGATTTCAGGATCATTCCACAATAGGGAGCGTTCAAGTTCCGGCGCATAGTAATCTGTACATTTGTAGCTCAACTGGGCCTGTTCACTGATGACATAGACCCCATGGGCAAACCCCGGGGGGATCCAAAGCATCTCTTTGGATTCTGAGGATAATGTCACGCCTGCCCATTTCCCGAAGTACGGTGAGGAGACTCTCAGATCAACCCCGACATCAAAAACGACACCTGAAGTTACTCTAACAATCTTTCCCTGAGATTGGCTAACCTGGTAGTGGAGCCCCCTCAAGGTTCCTTTCACCGAGCCACTGTGATTATCCTGGACAAAAGAGGCATCAGCCAGCTTTTCTCGAAAATCATCATCCCTGAAAGTTTCCATAAAAAACCCCCTGTCATCACCATGAACTTTAGGGGTTATCAATACAATATCCGGAATAGCAAGAGGCGTATATTCCATCTCATATTTCCTGATTCAACAAATCAAGTATATATTGGCCGTATCCGTTTCCTTTTAACGGTATCGCTATTTCTTCAAGCTGTTCAGATGAAATCCACCCCATCCGATAGGCAATTTCTTCAAGACAGGCTATTTTAAGTCCCTGCCTGTCTTCAACCACCTTAATAAAGGTACCGGCATCTAATAGTGCTTCATGGGTCCCGGTATCAAGCCAAGCGGTTCCTCGATTTAAGAGCTCAACCCTTAAATCACCTATTGAAAGATAGGCTGTATTCACATCTGTTATTTCCAGTTCTCCCCGGTCGGACGGTTTTACCTGTTTTGCGATCTTAACTACATCATTGTCATAAAAATACAAGCCGGTCACCGCATAATTTGACTGAGGAGATTCCGGCTTTTCTTCAATACTGCATACATTTCCTGCATGGTCAAAGCCAATCACCCCATAGCGCTCAGGATCTTTGACATAATACCCGAAAACAACAGCCCCGTTATGCTCAGCACCAATTTTTTGAAGCCGTTCGGACAACCCCGCTCCGTAAAAAATATTATCCCCCAGGACCAGGGTTACGGAATCATTTCCAATAAATTTTTCTCCGATTAAGAATGCCTGGACCAATCCATCAGGTTTAGGCTGAACCTCGTAAGACAAGGAAAGTCCCCACTGGGACCCGTCATCAAGCAAATGTTTAAACAACGCCTGATCCTGAGGCGTCGTAATAATAAGAATTTCCCTAATCCCGGCCAACATCAATGTTGACAACGGATAATAAATCATAGGCTTATCATACACCGGCATTAATTGCTTGCTGACCGAGTATGTCAGGGGATAAAGCCTGGTTCCCGATCCTCCGGCAAGTATAATCCCCTTGCGTTTCTCTCTCATTGGTCCAATCCTAACCGTCTTATTAATTTTCCAAAAATAAAGATGTCTACCAGATTTCAGCTTCCGGCCTTAACCCCGTTATACATATCCTTTTTCATTTAAAAGAAGTAAAATTTCCTGAACAGCCTCGTCCGGTGTCAGGTCGGAGGTATCGATGGATAATTCGGGATTTTCAGGAATTTCATAGGGATCGTCAACCCCGGTAAACCCTTTTAACAATCCGGCCTTTGCCTTGGCATACATGCCTTTACGGTCTCTTTTTTCACATATTGCTATGGGAGTAGCCACATGGACTTCAAAAAAACCGCCATGGGCTTCTATGGCATTTCGAATATCTAACCGGGTTCTTTCATAGGGAGCTATGGGCGCACAAATGGCAATCCCACGATTTTTTGTTATTTCAGAGGCAACAAATCCAATTCGCTTCACATTGATATCCCGGTGTTCCCTTGAAAAATTCAACTCAGACGACAGATTCCGCCGGACAATATCCCCGTCCAGAAGAGTTACCGGCCTTGATCCCATTTCCATAAACTTTGAATAGAGCACCTTGGCAATAGTGGATTTACCGGCACCTGACAAGCCGGTAAGAAATACTGCAAACCCCTGTTTTGACGGAGAGGGGTAAGACCGGTTCAACTCCTCAACAACTTCAGGAAAGCTAGCCCATTCAGGCACCTTCTTGCCTTTACGCACACGATCCCTTATATCATCATTGGAAAAAGAAATTTTTTCCTGACTGCCGTCAACCTCTGTGGCCAGTTTAAACTCATCTTCAAAGGGCAGATAGACCATTTCTTCAAAAAAAACCGCTTCAATACCGAGCTCTCCGGCAACTTCCTCAACCAAGGCCGTACTCTGACCTAAATCATAAAAATGTTCTCCGTTGCTGTCATGCCCGGGACTAGAGTGGTTATGCCCGATAACAAAATGGGTGCAGCCGTAATTTTTTCCTATAATGAGGTGCAGAACAGCATCCCTCGGGCCTGCCATCCGCATGGACAAAGGCAGAAGATTCAGCATATATGTGTCAGGCGGATAGTGGGATGCCACCTTCTGGTAACAGCGCATCCGGGTATAATGGTCAAAATCACCGGGCCTAGGAATCCCGGCAATGGGAAGTAGGAGAAGATTGGCCTTAGTCTTTCTCATGGCCTGGATGGTCATTTCAAACTGGGGCCGATGTATGGGCTGACGGGTCTGAAATCCCACGATACGCTTCCAGCCCATTTTTTTGTAATGGGTTCGAACCTCCTCCGGAGTCATTCTGATCTGCCTGAAATCCGAATGAATGGGCAGGTTTAAAGCCTGAATTTTCCCACCCATATAATACTGCCCGGTTTTGTTGTACAGATACTCAACCCCGTGATGATTTTTGTCCGTGGTGCCGAAAACCGCCTTGGCTTCTTTCCTTGCATCTACCGGCCAGAGATCCTCGACGGTCATTATTCCCAAAGGAAATCCTTCAAGATCCCTGAGTACTGCTGACTGCCCGACTTCAAGAGTTTGGGCCAGCGTTGCACTTATATCCAGGCAGATGGGGATTGGCCAAATCTCACCCGAGGGTAATCGCATCCGGTCCAGAACCGATTCAAACTCTATCTGGGTCATAAACCCCTCTAATGGAGAAAACACCCCTGTGGATAAAAGCTCAAAATCACATATCTGGCGCTCGTTCAGCGTGACATCCGGCAATGCGGACAACAATTTTTTAAATTTCTGGTGTTGCGCGTCATCTACCAGGAGATTCACAATGGGATTTATGCTCTGAGTATTCATATAATATATGCGCCACGTTGCCTGTTCATAATACAATGGGGCAAACACTCCTTTCCTTCTGCTATTTACTTTATTAAACCCCATATACACTAAATTTCAATAAAACTCTATTTAGGATTCAACACCTCAGGTTTTCCAGTGACATAATAATTTACAGGCCTGTCTGTGTCATCCACGACAGTTACATTGACCAGACATCCCTCTTGAAGGTCATCTCCGTCAGGCTGGGTAGCCATGGCAAGCTTCCATCCATACCGCCATGTGGTGACATCCGAATCCAGAGGCTTGTCTTCCATGGGCGGGGAATACCCGGTGATTAGTTCTCCGTCGGTCATCTGTTCAAATCTTACCCGGAATCCCTTGGGCTTTACAATCCAGCCGTCTGCAATCAATTTCATACCTTTGGCAAGTTTCATTTTATTCTCCCGGCATTTCTATTTCAGTACACAGGTCTTCCGACCACTCATCCCCTACCCGCCTGTGATTGACATCCAGCTGGTTGTAGGCAAACCCAATGCCTTCCGAATCAAAACGGAGTTTTGTTTTTTCCAGCATCTCACACTTGGTCACCCAGAATTTTAAATTGTTTACCCAGCACCGGCCGCCCAACCTCACTCCATTAGGTCCGAGTTCCAACACATAGACCTGGGGATTGGGTTTGGCTAGGATTCTGGCATCTTCAATCATCAGTGATTCCAGAATCCGCTTGGCCTTTGTCAGATCCTGATCAAACCGGATGGTAACATCAATTTTAATACGACGCGTCTTTGTAAAATGATAGTTGATGACAATAGCATCCAGGATCTGCCTATTGGGAACAAAAAAGGTTTTACCGTCAAAGGTTCTCAATCGAGTATTGAGGACGGTTGTGGCTTCGACTTTTCCCAAAAGGTTGCCCGCCTTCACCGTGTTCCCCACCTTAAACGGTAATGTGGGAATCAAAGGGCGGAAGATGACAATGATACCGATTGCAGCAAGGACAACAATCATCATCAGGGCCACCAAAGGTCCGGGCTTGGCACCCACCTCCATGGCTGCGGATGTAATCACCAGCCCCAAAAGGAAAACCCCCATGCTGTTGGAGACTACTGAAACCGTTGTATCATTTTTAGTAAATTTTCCCATCAGCCCTTTCAGGGCTTTCATGGCCCACTTGGTAAAAAACAGACCGACAATCAAAATGATCAAGGCGGTTATCATCTCAATGCCATGGTTCTGCATGAGCCTGCCCAACTCCTGAAATCTAGTTACCTGATTTTCCATTGGATATCCTTTATCCTTGAGTGCTCTTTGACTTGAATTTAATTTTCATCATTTAATTTAAGAAAAACATATTGTCAGATTTATAAAATAATAAAATATTAGGTCTTTTGCGTCAAGGATTAAGCTGATTAAGCTGAGTCACTGCTCATAAAAAAAAAGGCCGGAAGATGTGAGGCTTCCGGCCTTTGGGGTACAGGTCATAGTCTGGATCCAAGCATAGTCCGACCTTATGGGGTTTTGGGTTTACATTATTTTGTCAGCTCCTTATGGCTGTCAATGAGATTCTCCACCACATCAGGATCCGCCAGGGTGGAAATATCACCCAGCTGATCAAACTCGTCCGTGGCGATCTTCCTCAGGATCCGGCGCATGATCTTGCCGGACCGGGTCTTGGGTAGTGCCGGGGCAAAGTTAATGATATCCGGGGTGGCGATGGGCCCTATTTCTTTTCTGACATGGACTTTCAATTCAGCCAGAAGTTCGTCGGACGGTTCGGCGCTGACCTTAAGGGTTACAAAGGCATAGATTCCCTGGCCTTTAATATCATGGGGATATCCGATAACCGCAGCTTCTGCCACTTCACTGTGGCTGACCAGAGCAGATTCCACCTCAGCCGTGCCCATGCGGTGGCCGGAGACGTTGATGACATCATCCACCCGGCCGGTGATCCAGAAGTATCCATCTTCGTCCCTGCGGCAGCCGTCACCTGCAAAGTAATAGCCGTCAAACATCTGGAAGTAGACTTTTTCAAACCGCTCATGGTTGTTATACAGCGTGCGCATCTGGCCGGGCCAGGGTTCTTTAAGCGCCAGGATACCGTCACAGGCGCCGTCAAGCTCTTTACCCTCTTCATTGAGCAGCACGGGTTTCACAGAGAAGAACGGCAGGGTCGCGGACCCGGGCTTCTGATCAATGGCATAGGGCTGGGGCGAAATCATGATCCCGCCGGTCTCGGTCTGCCACCA
>PIVQ01000366.1 GCA_003354055.1 Desulfobacteraceae bacterium
TTCGGCGGCTTCGGGCTAGGCCCCGGCCAGGGTGGGATTCCCGGCCACAACCTGCCTCTGGTCATATCACAACTGGAAGGCGCTGCAACACCAGATATCACCCCCACCAATACCCGTTCACCGCTTGCCCCGGTGCTCATGGCCACGGTGGCAGGCCCCAACCCGGTTATCAAAAAATATACACCGATGTATGGCCGCCAGAATTCCCCGGGAACAGAATTCATCAGAACCGGCGCCTGGATGCGGGCCAATCGGTTTTCCACGGACCGAAGTGTGGCAGATGAGGTTAAAGCGGTTCGAAGCTATGTTGCACTAATGGATGTCTCCACACTTGGAAAATTTAAGGTTTTCGGCCCGGATGCGTTAAAGGCCCTCCAGAGGGTTTATATCTCTGACATGGCCCGGGTAAAGGAAGACAAACTGACCTATTCCGCCGTGCTTAACACCAGTGGCGCACTGCTTGATGACGGGGTGGTCACTCTGACTGCAGAAAACGAATATTATCTCACGACCTCCAGTGCCTGGGCCGGGGAAGCAGAGTCCTGGCTTCGTTACCATACCCGGTTTGACAATTTGGATTTCCATGTGGTGAACCTCACCGATCCCCTGGCCGCCGTCAATCTGGCAGGCCCCGGATCCATGGAGGTGCTGGCCCGGATGACGGATGAGGATATTACCGACATCCCCTACATGGGCTACCGGGAAATACGACTTACCGGAATAACAAACGCCCGGGTTCTCAGGGTTGGATTCCTGGGAGAACAGGCCTATGAGATCCATTTCCCGGCCGCATTCGGCGAAACGGTATGGGACGCGCTCATGGCAGCGGGTAAGGCTGAGGGCATCCGCCCTATCGGCCTCGAAGCCCAGAACATCTGCCGTATGGAAAAGGGGCATGTGATCATCGGGCTGGAATCCGAGCAGAATACAAATCTCATCGATCTGGGCTTAGGCTTTCTCTGGGACCGAAATGATGAGACCCATGACAAGGTGGGGGCTCCGGCTCTGAAATTCAGCGAGAATCAGGCCGGCCGCACCAAGCTTACGGGTCTGGAAATCATAGACGGATGCCCTGGTGACGGTGCCATCCTCCACCGGGGCGATACCATTATGGGCCATATTTGTACGGCCCGTCACTCTGCCACTCTGGGTAAAACCGTGGCCATGGCCCTGGTAAAAGCCCCCCTGAACAAACCGGGCACTGAACTATCCGTTTTCCAGGATGAAGGCCAAGGAGAAAGCCGCTTTACGGCCAGAGTGGTCCCCATGCCGTTCTACGATCCAAAGGGACTGAAGCTGCGCTACAACTTACATGAAAAAGGAGAAAACTAATGGTGCTGAAACGGTCTGCAATTAAATTTAAAACGCCCCCTGCTGCCGTGGAGGTGCTGGACGGCTGGCAGGTGGTTTTAAAATATGAAAACCAGGGTAAGAGCCCGCTGCTGGTGGATCTTAGTCATTGCCCGTGTATGGATATTCAAGATAAAGACATTGAAGATTATTCCGGTTTGTCCATACCAGCAAAAATGAACGGCATCACCCGGCAGGAAAATGTCTTTATCTCCCGGATGAACGCCACCCAATGCCAGGTGATGGGATTGGACGGAAAACTTCCGGCCTTGGACGATAAAAGAGCCACCGATATCACCGGCGGGCAGTCCATTCTTGCCCTGGTGGGGAAGGATGTGGACCATATCATGGAAACCCTGGGTCCTCTGGACCTGTTCAGTCCCGGATCTCAAGGGATGACCCTATGCCAGGCTCCGGTGTTCCATATCCCCTGCCAGATTCTGGTGGTGTCCAGATCCCGCGCCCTGAAAGTGGTAATCATCGCATTTGCCAGGGGATACGGACAAGATATGGCAAATGCCATTCTTAATGCCGGAGCACCCTATGATCTGGCGCCCGGGGGAATATCTGCGATTTCCCAATGGCTGGAACAATCTACGACTGACGGAGTATAAAAAAATGAAAAAAGAAATGAAGGTAATTGTATTGGGCGGGGGCCTTGTAGGCGCTCCCATGGCATATGATCTGGCATCGGACTTCAAGGTAACCGTTGCGGATAGGGACCCTGCCATCCTGAATAAAATTTTCAAAAGAAATCCGGATATCGGGGTAATCATGCAGGATCTGTCCGATTCCGCAGCAGTAACGGAACTGGTACAGGGATTCGACATGGTGGTAAACGCCGTGCCCGGGTTTATGGGATTTAAGACGGCCAAAGCCGTCATAAAGGCCAAAAGAAACTGTGCCTGCATCGCCTTTTATGAGGAAGACCCCTTTGAACTGGATGAACTTGCCAGGGAAAACAACGTCTCCATGATCATCGATTGCGGGGTCTATCCGGGTATGGGATCCGCCCTGATCATGCGGGCGGTCCGGCAGCTGGATTCCGTGGACAGTATCCTCACCTATGTGGGGGGACTGCCGGAAATCCGGGAATGGCCCAGCCAGTACAAGGCCGTATTCTCCCCCATTGACGTCATTGAGGAGTATATCCGCCCGGCCCGGTATGTGGAGAACGGTTATGATGTGGTCCGCCCGGCCCTGTCAGACCCCGAGTATCTCTTTTTCCCGAAAATCGGCACCCTGGAAGCCTTTAATACAGATGGTCTGCGAACCCTGGCCCGGACCATTGATGCCCCCAACATGAAGGAAAAAACCCTCCGGTATCCGGGTCACATTGAAAAAATGGCGGTCCTGCGGGAACTGGGATTTTTCAGCAAAGACAAGAGCCTTGAAATCAACGGTACGCGCATCAGCCCTATGGAACTGACAGGCAAGGTGCTGTTTCCCAATTGGGAGTTGAAAAAAGGAGAGGCGGATATCACGGTTTTCCAGTCCATTATCACAGGGATGAAGGACGGTCTGAGAAGGGAGTTCACCATTGACCTCCATGACCGGTACTGCCCCGAAACCGATGTCATCTCCATGGCCCGCACCACCGGCTATACAGCAACCGCCGCCATCCGCATGATGGCGGAAGGCATATTTACGGACAAGGGGATTTGCCCGCCGGAGTACATGGGCAAATATCCTGCCTGCATCGATTTTCTGCAGGAACAGCTCCGGCAGCGCGGAGTTCACTGGAAGATGAAGGAATCAGCTGCTGCTGAAGTGGCTGCCTGAACCTCAAGTTTTGAGATAAGACTACGGGTGCACAGAGATTTTTTCTGTGTACCCGTATGGTTGTTTTCATTTCCGCATATTTGAATTTCAAATCTCTTGCTATCCCAATATCCTTATACTATTTATAATTTAAGTTCTCTTAGATATCGCAATTGAAAAAAACTCCTGTGCATCCTGTCTCATATCGAGCACCAAAAATATCGGCTATAGCAAAAAATAAGGAGACGAACATGAAACTTAACTACATGTTTAGATTATTGTTCTTTTGGGGTGCGATTATATTGATTCCTCATTCAATTTTGGCAAAAGAATCAATTCGAATGTGCTTATTAGAAGCCCCACCCCTGATGACAAAAACAATGAAAAATTATGGCTGCGAATCTGCAATTGTCACAGAGGCCTTCAAATGCGTAGGTGTTGAAATAAAATATTTTTCCGTTGAACCTGCAGGAGCAATTGAAAGGGCAAAACTTGGTGTAAATTTTGATGCATTGGTAGGTTGGGTTCGCTCAGAGGACAGGGAAAATTTTTTCTACTTCAGCGACCCCATTTTTGAAGTACCTTTAGTCTTTTTTCACTTAAAAACGTTTCCTTTCACTTGGGAGGCATATGAAGATTTAAAAGGAATTCCAATCGGCGTTATTGGTAAAAATTTTTATGGAGTTGAATTTCAGAACGCATTAAATGCCGACAAACTCGACGTGCAGGAGGTATCTCAAATAAAATTAAATTTTGATAAGCTCTTATACAAACGAATATCATTGTTTCCGTATAATTTACTTTGCGGATATTTTTATATTCAAAAAAAGTATGACCGACAGAATGCCGGTTTATTTACACATCATTCAAAACCGTTGAAGACTTCCGTCTATCACGTTTTGTTTTCAAAAAAGATTAAAAAAAACAAACTGATGGTTGAACTATTCAATAAAGGCCTCCATCAAATAAAAAAAAGTGGAAAATACGATGAACTGATGAAGCCATGCCAAATGGAATCAAAATGAAACGAACCATTTTAATAACAGGCGCAAGCAGCGGGATCGGAAAAGAAACGGCAAAAGATTTTCAGGCAAAGAAATGGAATGTTGTCGCTACCATGCGGACCCCTGAAAAGGAAGCAACGTCAACGACATATTATCTCTGGACTGCCTTTATACCGATCACCCGATGCCGGAATCATTTGCTGCGACAGAACTTGTCTTTTTGACACACCTGTTTCGCCTGGGAACCCGTGAGCATATAACGCCTTTGCAGGTTTCATCGGAATAACGACCCTAATCCATAGGGTTGGGCTATGATTACACCAAAATGCAGTTTTTGAAAAAAACAGCGGCTATTCAACGATTTATATAATTTTATTGATAAAAAATTAGATTATCTCCAATTTTGACCAAACTTACGGTATTTCACCACTATAAGAAACCCGCTCTAATTATCTAAAATAAATCAAATGCAGTGATACCGGCGGTTTTTTAACTCCCGGGCACGAATCTATCTTGTTGGCATTAACTTTGCTCTTATCTATACAATTCGCCTGAGGGCCAATGTTTTTTCAGAAGTTTCATGGCCAATCTCAGTCCGGCTAAGGTCCGGCCACCTTGCTTAAAGGATGGTGCCGGTTCGATTATTCAATCCATTTTCAGCGGATAATCATAGGAGGTAAAAATCAATATCCCTGTAATCTGCTCCACTGTAAACGCCTTTTGATCCATACCGGCGACGGTTAAAATATTTTTCTATGCAGCAAAAAGTTCGGTCACGGCCAAGTTTTTTGCTGAACCAGTTACATTTCATTTTTAATAAGGAGACAAAATGCAACACTTTTACAGAGCAAGGTTGGTTTCATCTATATCAACACTTTTACTGTTTTTTACCTTTCTATTCGTCCATTCCCCCCTGTTTGCCAATGTGGTAGATATAACACCACCTGTCATCACCTTGATAGGCAGTGATACAATTAATCTTGAATTTAGTGAGGACTTTACAGATCCCGGCGTTGACGTTGATGATGATTTAGATAATACCGCTGTTATTACATCAAGAGTAATCGCAACAAGCAATGCGAATACAAGGGTGCCGGGGGATTATACGATTCGTTATAATGTTTCCGATTTTGCAGGTAACGCTGCAGAAGAAGTGATAAGAACGATTATCGTTGCAGCGCCTGTTGCACCGCCTGAAATCACCTTGAACGGCGATGCCAGAATATATCATGAAATTTATGAAAGATTTGAAGATCCCGGTGCTGATTGCACTGACAATATGGGGAATCCGATACCGGTTGTGACCAGCGGTGTGGTTAAAAAGGAGGTGCCGGGTGAATACACTATTAAATATAATGCAATCGATTCAGAGGGTAATAGTGCCATAGAGACAGCAAGGACCGTTATTGTTTACATACCAAACAACAATGATCGCTATCCAATAATCACATTAAACAATGATCCTGTTGTCGTGCTTGAAACAGGCGGTGTATTTGTGGAGTCCGGGGCGACGGCCCATGATCCGACCGATGGGGATATTACGGAAGATATGTCCGTTGCCGGACTGGACTCTGTTAACACAGATGTCCCCGGCACTTATACTATTAGCTACAGTGTTTATGACTCAGAAGGTAATTATGATGAGGTCATCAGAAAAGTGATAGTTGTAGATCCCGCTGATATAACGGATCTAAGTGTTGAGTATCCTGATTGGACAACACCTCAACCATCACAATATGTAATAGAAGAAGATAACGATAATAATGAGATACCGTTGACCGATATAGGACAAACCGGAACAAGACTTATCTATATCAGCAGCAGTGAAGGTGATGATGGTACCGGTGAAATGTATTTTTGGAACGGCACCCATATTGTTGACCAATCAAAAAGTGAATTTGACTCTAACGGTAATCTTTACGGGACTGATCCTGCTAACCCGACAGGATTGGTGAAACCTTATAAACGATGGGCTTATGTTGCGCCGCGGACATACCCTGGAGATGATGTGGGCACTGCATGGAACGGGGCAAGACAAAATACACCTGGCGGAACAGCGCCGATCACAAGAAACGGATTCCCGGATTGGTGGATGTTCAAGAGAGGGGATACTTTCAGCCTGTACGATGATTTGTTTTCTTTTGCCGTAGAAGGAGAAAATGATCCCGTTGAAAGTATTTCAAGGGGAAGTCTTGCGGTTTCAGGCGGCAGATCTGAATTGGAAAGACAGGTTGTCGGCGCATATGGATCATTAGATACTCCCAGGCCGCGATTTATTAATGGTTTGGGAGGCGGGTTGAACGGCTTTATTAACCGGGAAGGGTCATTAAACGGACAAGATGACCCGAAACATACTCTTTATACATCATTATATTTTGATGCAAGAAAACAACCTGACCTGGAAACAAACAGGCCGGATGACATGGAGAGAGGAAGAGGATTTTCTTTTAGCCAACTCGGTGATGGCGCGATTGATTTAAGACTTGAAGATCTCTGGATAGACGGTTCTTTTGGAAACTATTTTCGTGGTAAATATGGGACTTCGGGAGAGTTGACTTTATTCAGGTGTATCATCACAGATGCATTCTCTAATTCGGATAAAGACCATGTACAGGGATTGAATACAAAGTGCAATCATGATGGTGTCTTGCGTATTATTGAGTGCATTTTTATGCGCAATGGTTTTTGCGCTGGCGACCCTGCCCTCTCCTGGCCGCCATCGGTAAGTAACGGTCAGACCTATGACGTTTACAATAGAAATTTATATTTGAACGGAGAATTTAACAATTATGAATCCGGTGTGTTTAATACGATCAGTATGATCGGCAGTTCAGGAGATCAGTTTCGCCCGGGTATGCAGATAAAACGAAACTTTTTTTATCAGGGGTTTGTTAAGATGGGTGGTTTTGGCGGATATGAAAGCGACAACTTCTCAACAGGGGCTTTTACGGATAATGTCCTTCAGAAGTTCAAAGCTTCCGGTTCATCCAATAAT
>PIVQ01001160.1 GCA_003354055.1 Desulfobacteraceae bacterium
TGTCATAATTGCGGGCTGCCTCCAGTCAGTCCTGCCAGTTTTTTATCTTAAATGCCTAATTATTGCCATGCCTTTTAACATTAAACAGCCCATCTTAAATTATCCCCCTGATTTTTAAGCATCTTTTAACTTGCTTTTTTTTCAAAAACGGTGCATTGTTATGTCCGCATTTTAGCCACAGGATTTTGTTCTGTGGTTTTTTTATTGAACTAATTTTATAGAGTCTTTTTTATCTGAATATTTAGGAAAACCCTACCTATGATCTGTGCAAACGATATCACCCTTGCCTATGGCAAACGGGTGCTGTTCAAAGATGTCAACATCATGTTTAAACCTGGTAATTGTTACGGACTTATCGGTGCCAACGGCGCAGGCAAATCCACATTTTTAAAAATTCTTGCCAGGGATATTGAAGCGGATGCAGGAAACGTTTCAGTTGGCCCCAGGGAAAGAATCGCAGTTTTAAGGCAGGATCACTTTGCCTTTGACGGGCACAGGGTGCTGGACACCGTTATCATGGGGCATGAAGAACTCTATAAGATCATGGCGGAACGGGACGCCCTCTATGCAAAACCTGATTTCTCAGATGAAGACGGCATCAAATCAGGGGAACTTGAAGTTCAATTTGAAGAGATGAACGGATATGAAGCAGAATCTGAGGCAGCAGTACTCCTGAAACATTTGGGCATTAGCGAAAATCTGCACACCAAAAAAATGAAAGAGCTTGAAGGCGGGGAAAAAGTACGCGTACTCCTGGCCCAGGCCCTGTTCGGAAACCCTGACGTACTCCTGCTTGACGAACCCACCAACAACCTGGACATCAACTCAATTACCTGGCTGCAGGAATTTTTATACCGGTTTAAAAACACGGTCATTGTGGTATCCCATGACCGTCATTTCATGAACACGGTATGCACCCATATTGCTGATATAGACTTTAGTCAGATTGCGGTATACGTTGGCAATTATGACTTCTGGTACCAGGCCAGCCAGCTGAATCTGAAACAAAAACAGGCAGATAATAAAAAGGTCACCGACAAGGCCAACGACCTCAAAGCCTTTATCCGGCGGTTTTCTTCCAATGCCTCGAAATCCAAGCAGGCCACCTCCAGAAAAAAACTCTTAGAAAAACTTACCATTGAAGATATGCCGGTCTCCTCAAGGAAATATCCCTTTATCCGGTTTTCACCAAAACGCGCCTGCGGCAACATTATTTTAGAAGTTGAAGGGCTTTCCAAAACCATTGACGGAGAAAAACTGCTGAATAATGTGTCGTTTATCGTGAACAAGGGGGATAAGATTGCCCTCATGGGTAATAACAGCCCTGCCAAAACAGCTCTGCTGCAGATCATTTCAGGAGAGATGGAGCCGGACAGCGGCAGTTACCGATGGGGAACCACCATCAACCACTCCTACTTTCCCAAGGAACACTCCTCCTATTTTACCAAAGATCTGACCCTTATTAACTGGCTGCTTCAGTATGCTCCGCCCAAAGAGGGGGAAAGCTTTGCCAGAACTTTCTTAGGACGGATGCTCTTTTCCGGAGAGGATGCCCTGAAAACAACAGATATCCTTTCCGGCGGGGAAAAGGTACGCTGCATGCTCTCCCGCATGATGCTGGACAACTCCAATGTCCTGGTTATGGATGAGCCCACCAACCATCTGGATCTGGAGTCCATTACCGCATTGAATAACAGCCTGATCAACTTCAAGGAAGTTATGCTGTTCACCTCTCATGACCATGAGTTTGT
>PIVQ01001161.1 GCA_003354055.1 Desulfobacteraceae bacterium
CGGTCCAGGGTTTGGCCTTTACGGCTTAAAACGATATCCCCCTCACCGGGTACAAGCACATCAGTGTTCATAAAAACTGTTTGAACCGGATCAGTGAAATTGAACTCTGCAATTGTATCATCTTTCTTTGGATCCCAACCTTCCCGCAAGAGGATGGCACGCTGCTGGTTAAAAATGATTTCACCGAATTTTAACAGGGCATTCTCATCCAGTTTTTTTCCGGTTACGGCATTGAATATGCGGGCTTCCAGGGTTGAGTCTCCCACGTTATCTTCTGTATGGTTTGAATACATGAGCGGCCAGCAGGAGTCACACAGCCCCAGGCTGTCCTTAGCATAGGTGCGATCTATGATGCGTGAGGCAGCCATGGCTTTACCTTCATGGGTATTCAGATCCCAGGCCCTGTCATGGCTCCAGAATTTGGCAGCAGCCCCCCGGTATACATCCGCGGAAACCGGTGTCGATCCGGGATATTGCAGGTTCATGACCCAGTAACCGATAATCCTGCTGACCTCATGCAGCATGGCAATGGGCTGCCGGGGCTCAAAGGCATACAGCAAACCGTTCATCAGATATTCTCTGGCCGAATAGGTGGCGCCGTCGCCCACACCGGACACTTCATTGGCAAACAGTTTTTTGGCCTTCATCCCCAGGGTTTCTCCGGCCCTCAGGAGCCCTTCTGCCAGGATATCGCCAAATCCCTGTCGATAGGCGATCATATGGCAAAGGTCTTCAAAAAATACCCATTCCCCCAGTTTATCAATTCCAAGACCGGTCTGGGCGTCGGTCAGAAAACCTGACTCGTAACCCGCGCTGATCCACTGAATGATATTAGCCATTTCCATAGTGCATAATGACAGATCGTTGCAAAGCCCGGTTGCATCCAAAGCAGTTTCAGCCGGCTCCCCGGGACGCCCCATCACCCAGGGAAAATATACAAACATGGCCTGGCACTTTCTGACAACTTCCCTGTTCGATTTGGTTCGGAAGGTGGATCGCATGATACAGTCCAGACCGCACTGAAAACAAGAGGCCTTGCCTGAACGGGAAATCTGATCCGGAGGGTATGGATTAAATGTTGTGTCACGCTGATTTAACTTTATTGTTAATCGGTTGAGATCCTTTAATGCCGCAGGATCACTTACCAGGGGTGGCTGGCTTCCGATCACGGCAATGGCCTTTAAATTTTTAGCTCCCAGAACCGCTCCGAAACCACCGGTCGCGCTCCCCTCATTATCCGTCATCAGATTGGCATTGCGGCACAGGTTCATCCCGGCCGGACCCGTGGTAATGAAATGTGTTTTTTTGCCATGCTTTTGTTTTAAATAGTCCCCGACCTGCTTAACGCCTTCACGATGAATTGTGCCTGCATCTTCAAGCCTTGCCTTCCCATCTGAAATGAATAAATAAACAGGGCGATTCGCCTTACCGGACACCATCAGTCCGTCAAAACCGGCTCTTTTCAATGCAGGCCCCCAATATCCACCCATATTGCCGTAGCAAAAGCCTTCCGGCATCAACATCGGTGATTTCCCCACAACCTCAAATCGTGATGCGCCCTGAGCACCTGTTGCAGTCAACGGACCAGTCATAAAAATCAAATGATTTTCCGGATCAAAAGCCTCAACTGCGGCAGGGACATATTCCCAGTAAAGGCGGGTAGCGATTCCCCGGCCACCTAAAAATCGCTCCGCATAAGGCTGAGTGTCAATCTCTGTGATGATTTCCGAAGAAAGATCGACCTTTAGAAT